>CAYOJF010000012.1:22971-48804 GCA_964404215.1 uncultured Aureispira sp.
ATTCCCCCAAAAAATACTCCTTTCAAAGGATTAGTAATCCTCCTAGCGTCCAATATATAGATCTAAATAAAACATTCACACATCTAAAATAATACAAATGAAAAAAATTAGTCTAATGATGTTGCTCACAGCTGGTTATATGCTATCTGTTCAGGCACAAACTAGCCCTGCCATTACCAGTTGGCTCCAAAACAATACCATTACTGGAAGTTATTACACTTCAGGTAATTCTGTCACTATTGGCAATAGCATATTAGTCAACTGTCAGAGAGTAGAATACTCTCCCACCTTTGTTTATGTTTCTGCTACAGGTGTACCCGCCTACCCTACAGGACCATTTTTAGATAACAACCCTTCTCAAGCTCAAGACCAGAGTGCTATTTTTCAGTTTCCGCTCAACCCAACACCCAATACAGGTACTCCTACAGCAACTAGTGGTGGAAATATTGGTGTTTTTGTCAATGGGGTTGCTTTATTTGACTATAGAGATGGAGTGGCTTGGAACACCACTACCAATAGCCTCTGTGGAGGGCCTGGCAATCCAGCCTGTCCAGGAGGACCTAGAGCAGATCAAGACTGGAATAGAGATGCGGTATTAGCAGAACGAGGTGGTTTTGATTGCTCAAAAGGACACCCTGCACAAGGGAACTACCACCACCACCAAAACCCTTCTGCTTTCAAACTAGACAAAGTAGTTCTATCCACCGTTTGTAATCTTTATGATGCTGATGGGCTGTATACGATGGATAGCACACAGCACTCTCCTCTATTGGGATTCGCCTATGATGGTTATCCTATCTATGGAGCTTATGGCTACACCAATACCAATGGAACAGGTGCCATAACACGTATTAAATCAGGCTACAGTTTGCGTAATATATCTGTACGGACGCATCACGCTGATGGAAGCAACGTCGATGATGGACCAGCAGTTAGTGCCACTTATCCATTGGGCTACTTCAGAGAGGATTATGAGTATATTGCCAATACTAGTCCTGAATATTTGGATGAACACAATGGTAGATTCTGTATCACACCAGAGTATCCCAATGGGATTTATGCCTATTTTTGTACAGTAGATGCTAACTGGAATTCAGCTTATCCGTACGCTGTTGGTCCTACCTATTATGGGAATTATAGCAATAGAAAAATTACTACTATTAGCGAAACTACAACTGTTTATACTGGTGCAACTCCTGTTCAAAGAGTCGATTTAAGTCACCTTGGGATCAATATTTTCCCTAATCCTGCATCTGACTTGATTGCGATCCAAGTCAGTGGTTTAGTTAAAGAAGATATACAAGTAGAACTATTTGATTTACTTGGCAAAAGACTAAACAATACTACTATTTATAAAGGGCAAACGATCGCCTACTTTGATGTAGAGACTTTATACTCCGGAACATATCTAGTCAAGATGACTAGTGGTTCAGCTTCTAGTAGCCAAAAAGTAATTATTAATAAACAGTAGATTTTATCATTACCTTCGTAATAAGAGCATGTCTAAAGCGTTTTCTTAAATGCTTAAGAAAACGCTTTGTTTTTTTACATAAAGACGACTTGGCGAACAGCACTAATTTGTCCATTGTCTCTAATGACAATAAAATAGATCCCTGTAGGCAAATCTCCCTTTTGCCAATCCAATGTACCTTTTGAAGCTGTCAATTTCTGTTGCCAAACAACCTGACCTAATATATCTGTTATTTCTAAACTTGATTTAGTTGTCGATTCTAATCCAGAAGACAAATGATACTGAATTTGAATTTGATGTTGGGCTGGATTGGGACTACAATCCAACTGAGTTGTGGTATTCGGCACTGATTTTATAGTACTAATCAAATAGCCACAAGAGCTATCCGCTACAGTTGCTAGAGGATTATAATTAATCGCTAATGTATCTGTACAACCATAAATCAAACAAGATTTCAATAATTCATAAACATCTAATTTGCCATATCCCCAATGAATATTCGGTAAAGCAAAGTTTTGAGCAAAAACAAAAGAATCTAATCGAGCACTGTTCTGCAAAGCCTGCTTGATATCTGCATAATTAGCATAAGGTTTACATTGCAAATATAAGGCTACCGCTCCTGCTACCATAGGGGCGGACATTGAAGTCCCTCTATTCACAACATGCCAACCGTCTTGATTCAATCTAGGATTTAAAGTTTGTCGATAAAAGTTAAGTGTACTGATAGAAAACGCAGACAAAACCTGCCCCCCTGGAGCTGTAATATCAGGTTTAGGATCTCCCTTACGAGTAGGTCCTAAGCTAGAGAAAGCTGCAATTCCAGACTTCGGAAAGCCTGTAGTATATAAAGCAATACTATCTCCTGCATAGTCAATGTGATAATCTCTATTCTGGTAAGCCCCTACCGTAATCACCTTGTCAGAAGTGGTCCAATAACCAACAATACTTTGAATACTATCAGGACTATTATAATGTGGGACATTAATATCTTGAAGCATTTGTGCGGTTCCTGTCAAAGATGGCTCACTCCATATATCATATTTACCTGTTCCTTGTGTCGTTAGTTGCCAATAACCATTATTGATAGATGACCCTATCCGAAAATATACTTCATAAGAATCTTCGTATTGATCCACATATATTTCTAGTTCTACCGCTTGCCCATCTGGGTTATTAAATAATATTTGCCGAACTTGACCAACATTTCCTGCTATATTAAAGTCACGTAAGATATTGTACCTATTGGTCTGTGCTTCTACTTGATACGTGGTAGGATTAATCAATTGTAAGGAAAAATCTATTTGTTGAAAATCTGAAGTATCGGCATACAAAGCAAAATCAGTATAATAACTCCCTGTTGATTTAGAAAACCAGGTCTTAGTGGTAGAATTTTGAAGTGTTGCTCCCAAATGCATTGCAAAAGCTCTTGCATTACCTCCTGCCTGTATCAAAGCTCGCCCTGGCTTTACTTCCAATATATTCTCAACTAATTGAGCATACAAATCTTGAGAATCATGCCCACTAGTATAAGCTCCGACACTAGAGTTAACCACACAGGGCTTTCCAGTCGTATCTGCTTGGCGAAAAATATAGTACAATCCATCTACAAAACTACTCAAAAAGCTACTATTTCGAATAGCAACACAAGCAATATCAGCTTCAGGAGCAATCCCTACAAACTTCCCTGAAGCCAATCCATTTCCACCTGCCGTGCCCATCACATGCGAACCATGATCACCCGCCAAATGAGTACATTGATAGCGGTTCAGGTCCATACTGTCCCAAGAAGCCCCATAACTAAAATAGGGTTCAAAATAATTAGCATCTGTCGAATTCTGATCCCACAAATGTAAGATACGTGTAGACCCATTTGCATTCAAAAAATCAGGGTGCTGCCACTCGATCCCATCATCGATCATCCCTAACAAAACACCCTCTCCTCTATATCCTTGTGGCAATACTCCCCATCCATCATGAGCAGCTAGAGCATTATTATGCTTCAGCATGATAGAATCTTCAAAGTGTGTCAATTGATGAGCCAATGTTTCTTTGTACTCAATACGTTGAACGCCCCTGTTTTTTAGTAACTCTCGAACAGTGGCTAACGAAATATTTACGGAAGCAATATTCTTCACTCCATACTTATATTTGTCTTCGCCAGAGGCATTATTTACAATCTGTTCAATCGTTTTTAAGTTTCCTTTCACCAGAGCTGGCACATAGGTTATGGGATAGTTCACCAGAGCAGTTTCTTCTAGCAATATATGAAGCTGAGTATTAAGTTTGGAAGATTGTGCTTGTAATCCAAACACCCAAAAAGAGAGTAAAAATAAACTATATTTCATCTATCATTTTTTTAGATTAAATCTAAATAGCTAAAACAACTAACTAGGTGGTTAATTATCCAGTAAAAATGCTTTATTTTGTTGAACTGTAGTACAACTTTTTACTAAAGTTATTCTATTTTTGCAACTCAACCACACAAAAACAATCAGAGAGGGATTGTTATCTCTTTACTATCTCCTATATTCCAAGTTTGACTATTGTCAAATATAAACAACTTGAATAGCTAAAGGTTATATTAAATGAATGATATACCACTTCCTCTAAAATACAAAAAATAATCTCTAATGGGAATACAACAAATCATATTTGCGGTACTTGTGCTAATTACTTTTGGTATTGCGGCTAAAAAATACAAGTTTATTTACCGTAATATCATGCTAGGTACGAAAGAAGAAATCACTGGTGACAAAGGTGAACGTCTCAAAAATACGATTATGATTGCACTAGGACAGAAAAAAATGTTCAAACGTCCTCTAGCTGCGGTCTTACACCTTTTCATTTATGTTGCCTTTATATTTACACAAATAGAACTCCTTGAAATTTTCGTTGATGGCTTATTTGGACAACACCGCTTTTTCAAACCTTATTTAGGTGGTTTGTACACTGCTATTATCAATACCATAGAGTTTCTTTCTTTAGGGGCATTGATTGCTACTTTTATATTCTTGGCTAGAAGAAATCTACTAAAATTACCTCGCTTCACTATGTCAGAAATGACTGGTTGGCCTAAATTAGATGGTAATTTGATTCTGTATGCTGAGATTATCTTAGTCGTTTGCATTTTCACTATGAATAGTGCTGATGTAGCCGCTCATCCTGATTACAATTTCTTAATTAGTAGTCAATTAGCACCATTATGGGGCAACACAATCTCTACTGAAGCTTTACACACCATAGAACGTGTTGGTTGGTGGGGACATATTATGGTAGTTTTTGCTTTCCTAAACTATCTTCCTTACTCTAAGCACCTACATATCTTGTTAGCTTTCCCAAATACATACTTTGCTCGATTGAATCCCAAGGGAGAAATGAAGAACATGAAAGATGTTCAAGATGAGGTTGCTTCTATGTTTGATCCAGAAGCTGCTTTTGCTGAGCCTGATATGGATGCTCCTATGCCTAAATTTGGTGCTTCCGATGTTACGGAATTGCACTGGACCAGTGTACTATCTGCTTATACTTGTACAGAATGTGGTCGTTGTTCTTCTGTTTGTCCTGCTAGCCAGACAGGCAAAAAACTATCGCCTCGTAAAATCATGATGGATATTAGAGATAGAGCAGATGAAATCGGTGCTAACATTGATATGAACAAAACAGAGTTCATCAATGAAGAACAAAAAGAAGAAGTCTCTATTTTGACAGCAGAGAATTATAATGATGGAAAATCATTATTTGACTACATTAGTGAAGAAGAACTTAGAGCTTGTACTACTTGTAGTGCTTGTATGGAAGCTTGTCCTATTATGATTAGTCCAATGGATATGATTGTAGAATTAAGAAGAAACTTAATCCTCGAAAAATCTCAATCTCCAGAAGAATGGAATGCGATGTTTAACGCTGTAGAGAACAATGGTGCTCCTTGGGCTTTCTCTCCAGATGATAGAGATAAATGGATTGCAGATGCTAATGCTTAAGCAATAACTTATAAACAAATATAAGAGAAGGGATATGACCATGATGGTTATATCCCTTCTTCTTTTTTATGTTGGGGTATTTAGAAGTAGATTTCCTGAACTATTTTCCATAAAAACAAAAACATAATCAATTGATTTACATAGTTTTACAACAAACAAAAAATTGGTAACTTTTGATAGAAATTCTATAATTTAAGCCAAAAACCCATTTTTAGCCATTTTGTCCTAAAAACGGGGTATTTTATTTTAAGAATCCTGCTAAAACAAATTGATGCTGCTATTTTGAGCATGTTGGAAGCTAGGAAATACAATCCGTTGATGAGGCAGACCAATTTCAATGGGCAACGTTTTTGAAGGGTGGAAGAGATAGCTAAGAGGCTATAGGTGCTCGTTTTGTCAATAGTTTACGATAAAAATTCCATTGAAATCTGCATCGAAATGTGATTGTATCTAGTTGTAAACTTAGCTCTAGACTTTGCTTCTTTCGGCAATGGAAAGAAGAATACCAATAATTTGTTTTACTCCTGAATATCCCTATGTCCAATTAATAGAAGAAGTTACCTATTTCTAAATATCTTTTGTTCTTCCACTGTTACTAGATCCTCTATTTTGTCATAAAAATCAAATGTACCAACAGTAGTAGCTGAGTCTTCATTGATAATATATCCTGCCCACCCTCTAGTCATAGAAGCTGTCATTCCAGATAAAGTAAAATTTAGTCTAGCACCATTACATAAAACTTTTATCCCAGCCTTATCAAAATGCTCTTTTCTTATATCATTGAAACAATGATAGATAGTATAACCTGTATGAACACTACCCCTGTAGGATATAGCACAATCTTCATTATAGTCTGTTTTACAGTCCATACACACTTCCTCTCTTTCACCATTTGGAAATTGCAATGTCAAAATTAGCTTATCGCTCTTCATATCTAGATATACACCTTTATTGTCAAAAATATCATAGTCAATAAAGTCAGTATCAAAAGTAAAGGCATTACAAATTTAAGCCATTTATCATACGTAACATTTACCATAGTCAATGATGCTAAAATAAGACCTGTAGGCGTAATGAATGCCATTAGCCCCATACCAAATTGATAAGCATCTACTACCACAGCACGAGGCACTGCCACTACATCACCCAAAGGAGCCATTACAGGCATAGACAGTACTGCCATCCCAGAAGAAGAAGGTATAAAAAACGATAGACCCGCATATAAGAATAGCATAACATTGGCAAATACTGCCTTAGGCATTCCTTCTACTACTCCTGAAGCATAGAAGAGTAAGGTATCACTAATAGCTCCATCGTCCATCAACACGGTTACTCCTCTAGCAATACCAATAATTAGAGCAACTCCTAACAAGTCATTCGCTCCTTTTACAAATTCATGAACAAAGGTTTTTTCTGGTACGCCTGCTACGACGCCTACCAAAATAGAGAAAACAAAAAATAGAGTTGTCATTTCTAAAAACCACCAACTAAGGTAAGAAACACCAACTATCATAATGATAAAGGACATCAAAAAGAGAAATAATACCAGTTGTATTTTCCCTGTAAAAGCAACAGTCGCTCCCTCTTTTTCGACTGCAAACATAGCTTCAATCTCTTGTTTTTGACTATAGATAATCGACTGAGTAGGATCTTTTCGTACACGCTCAGCATACCGAATGATGTACCAGAGGCAAACTATTGTCCCTCCAACTAGCATAACAATACGTCCTATCAGTCCTTCTGTCCAGTTGATCCCTGCTGCATTGGAAGCTATAATAGCACTAAATGGATTGACTGTAGAAGCCATCGTACCAATAGAAGAACCTATGTAAATAGCTCCTAGAGCTACTATAGCATCATATCCTGCTGCCAAAAATACGGGGACTAGTATGGGGTAAAAAGCAATGGTTTCTTCTGCTAACCCAAAGGTCGTTCCTCCCAAAGCAACTAAACAGGTAATAATTACGATCAACAAAGCTTCTCGCCCTTTCATATTTTGAGCCAATCGGCTTACTCCTGCATCAAATGCTCCTGTGAAATTGATTAAACCTATGAAACCACCAATTATTAATACAAATAGAATAACATCAATTGCTCCTTCTACTCCCTTAATAGGTGATTGTATAAATTTAGTCGCATTTTGAGGGGTAGCTTCTACACTATAATAGGTATTCGGTATTCCTACTGGTTTCCAAATAGCTCCTGTCTCAAATTTAGAAATCTCCATCAATAGCCCCAATTTATCTAATGTTTCCTGTGTAGCCGGGTATTCTATATCTTCGTTCTGGGCATGATGGATAAAAATAGCGGTATCATCTGTTTTTTTATATTCTAACTTTTCGTACTTCCCTGCTGGGATTAACCAAGTCAAGCCCGCCACAAAAGCAGCAATAATTAATAGTACTGTATGGGCGGTTGGAAATTTCATTTTTTTCATTAGACACTCGTATTAATACAATTTTCAATAGCTTGTTTGATATCTTCTAACATAAATGGATGCCAATTGACATCTTGGTACAATACTTTGCCCATAGTATCAATCAAATAGATACGAGGCACATGCATTTTAGCAAAGTGGCTATATAGCTTTCGCTCAGGATCTGGAATAAGCTGGTAATGTGTTTGGGTTTCTTTTGCCCATTCATTCAATTCCTTTGCTTCATGTTCCCTCCCTATACCAATTAGTTGGATATGATCCAAATAAGGGGCGGCTATTTCACTAATCGAAGGAGTTGCTTTTTGGCAAGAGCCACACCAGGTCGTGAACAACACCAATAAGCTAGGTTTGGTACTACCTGCTCCAAACACCACTGTTTTCCCCTCACTGTCTGTCACTTCAAATCGCTCCAATTTTTTGATTACTTGTTCCATTTTGATTTATTTTCTTTTGATTTTACTCTAAAATGCTATTTTCTTTTGAGTTGGTCAAACTTTTCTTGGAAGTTGTTTAAGAAGTCATGATGAAATAGTTGATCAGTCATTGATAAAGAACACACCAAATTAAAGACAGTAGGCATCTTTGTAAGAAATTCTCCAATAAAAAAATACGATGCAAAAAATAATCTATTTCTTAGCTCTCTTATTCTGTAGCTGTCAAGATACACCACAAGAATTAACTACAATTGAAAATTCTCTGGTGAAACCTATATTACTAATTGATACATTCCAAAATAAACTAACATTAGACACTGCTACAACGATTAGTACGGCCAATTTCTATCCTATGTATATTGGAGCTCGAAAGGATTCCATTTTATTAAATTATTGGTCTGGTGACATTGATTATAAATCAAGAGGTTATAATGATTTTCGTCGAATTGATTCAAGTGGTCTCACCGTGTATGTTGATACAACACAAATTACGGGGTCGGTCAATACATTTGTTTACATCCCTACTAGCACTACTCCAAACGAAAGTCAAAAAGAAAGGCTATTGAGAGGAGTCTTTAGAGGGCCTAATAAATCCTACCCTATCATTATTAGCAATACAACTCAAGATACTTTTAATATAGGCTATGGCAATCATATTCCTTTAATAATAGAAGCAAAGGATAGTATTGGAATATGGAAATCTATCCAGAAGCCTTATATTTATGAGTGTGGTGTAAAACTACCTTATTTCTATCTACCTCCCAATAAAATACTACTCAGTACTTGTAAGCTATTTGAAGGTAATTATAAAACAAAATTGAGAGTTGTTCTTGGATTCGGACAAATAGTAGCCTCCAACGAGTTTGATGGTTATATAAATTATGCTCAATTTGGAGGAAAATAGTAAATTATCTACAGCAAACTTCAATTAGAATTTCTCAAAAATATTATTTATGACTACCCAATATCTTTTTCAGTCAGAACGCTTAGGCTTCCGAAACTGGATATCTTCTGACTTGAGTGCCTTAGCTGCAATGAACGCTGATCCAGCAGTAATGGAGCACTTTCCTACTACTCTAAACATCAATGAAAATAAAGCATTCTTAGAACGATTACAAAATCATTACGAAAAGAACAGCTATACTTATTTTGCAACCGAAATTCTTACTACAGGTGAATTTATTGGCTTTATTGGTTTAGCTTACCAAGACTACAAAACGCCATTTACTCCTGCTACAGATATTGGCTGGCGGCTAAAAAAGGCTGCTTGGGGCAAAGGATATGCCACAGAAGGAGCCAAAAAATGCTTAGAGTTTGCCTTTTTAGAGTTAGGTATCCATAAAATTGTCTCTACTTGCACCATTAACAACAATAAATCTGAAAAGGTAATGCAAAAAATAGGCATGACGAAAATGGGTCTATTTAAGCATCCTAAACTAGGAGATTATCCTGATTTAGAGGAGTGTGTTTGGTATGAGATAAAGAAGTCTATTGAGATTGCTATGTAACCTATTCATAGGTCTTCATTATTAATAATAATAGAAATTACTGCGAACCATTAAGCTTGTTCAAATTTATTTCATTATAAAATAAAAGTTCCTCTAATAAGAGCATGTCCAACTAACCCAATAATACTATGACATTTAATATTGAAGATCTATCCCCTCCTGGATATCTACTCCCCGAAAAAGAATACACAGAAATCATTGCTTCTTATTCTAAAAACATAGAGGCTTCTTCTTGCGAAAAAAGACAAATTGTTCATCTAGGTAAACAGGCATTTATTCGAGGGCTTCATCAAGCCTATGCAGAACATAGACCATTTACAATAAGTCCTGATATCTTATGGCTTTTGATATGCCAAGGTTTTTCTAAACATGTGAATTCTAATTCTGATGAATTACGTACTATGTTTGTAGAACATAAGGCTAAAAAAGAGCTTAGGATTCGAAATGATGAATTATTAGCATACCCCGAAAAATGGATTGAGACCATTCCTTCCTTAGTCAAACAAGTTGAAGCCAATATCAAAGGATCTATAATCGAAACACTAACTGCTGATTTTAGCACAACAACAATAACATCTGATATAGCCTGCAAAGTTACCATGCTTGATACTTTTAAATCTTTTTTTGATTACACTGTAGTCACTGGAATTTGTGGTATTCCCGCTATTACACTACTAGGCACAATAGAAGACTGGGAGAAAATTATTCTTAAGCTAAATAAACTATCCAACTATAACTTAGTATGGTGGACAAGCGAACTCTTACCTATTATTGATAAAATCATAGCAACTCTAAATGGGGACATTGATAAAATATTCTGGAGGAACATCTACAAAGTCCATACGCCTAATGAATATGGTGCTACTGAAAAAATAACAGGTTGGATTGCAAAGTTCTTCCCTTATGACAAATTTGGAGAAAAAACAAAATTGAGTCTACTAGATATAGATGATCTCCCAGACGAATTGTGTGCAGTTGATTTCACCTGGGAAATTATTGGCGGTCCAATACTTATTTCTCATAAAATGACTTTCACTGCTGGTTTTGTAGGTCTTTCACAAAATAAAGATACTTTTTCGTTAAAACCTGAAATAGGATGGTGGGTTAGTGAAAGCAATTCCGAAAAAAAAGTATTACCAAAAATAGATTCAGATGGAATATTGAACTATTACCTAATAAAAGAAGTCCCTAAAGAACTCTATAAAATTCGAAGACTAAATAGCTTGAGCTTGTCCTTTGTCAATGATGTAAAAATTCCTCTTAAGCTAGGGAAAATTTCTCTAAGTTGTATAAATGTTTCTGGTCAAATTTCTAATTTTGAAATCTTCAAACTAAAAAATTTATTCCCCAACGCTCTCGTTTATGTAAATGGAGAAATGATACAACACCAAGGAAATTTGTTAGCTAGATTAATTTCTACATCTAGATATTTTCTGAGGTTCTAGCTAATTGAAAACAATTTGTTAGCTCAACAAAACTGTACCGTTTCAAACAAAAACCTCTTTCAGTAAACTGAAAGAGGTTTTTGTTTTATTTTTATTAGTGATTAGATTACCTATTCAATCCCCAATTCCAAGCCTGCTCTTTGAGTGTTTTGGAAATACGAGAAGTAGGATTTGGTAAGAAACAAATTGGACGAGAGCTTCTACCCACCCTTATCGTTCCTTTAGTCACCAAAATGCTTCGTTTCCCAGCTATTAGTGTCTTATGTTGTACTTTACTCAATAGACCTGCATCAGAAAGCAATTGTTGAGCATGATTGGAAAAACAAACAATCTGTGTTGGCTTGACCAAACTCAAGAAACTTTTGAAAAGAGGTATACTCAATTCCTTATCTCTGTCTGAAAATTGTGTTTCATCCAATGAGTGCAAAGGAATTACATAACCATCTACTAAATTTTCGTCTGCAAAATAAGTCTTAAAAAACTGTTGAGTATTGCCTTTTTTGAGTCGAAGAGGACGAGTAGAAAGACTTTCTTGATTAGTATAATCCTTTTTAGGTTGTACTTTAGGATGGAAATGTAGATACAATACAGAATTTTCGGTCAATGCTGCTGTACTAATTTCATAACCCCATTGTCGTTCTCTTTTTGTTGCCTCCTTTTTGATATCGCTATCATCGTGTAGTGCTGCTACCTTCTTGAGTAAACTATTAAAAGTCCTCATATTCACTTTTGGTGTTTCTTTCTTCACCTTAGTTTTTTCTACTACTTCAGTAGGCTCTACAGTACTTGCATTTGTATTTTTTTGCTCTGTTGCTTCTTTTTGAACCTCAATAGCTTTAGCTGCACTGGTCTTTTTCTCTTGCTTATCTAATTCGTCAAGTTCAGTTGGATCCAACAACTCGAAGTCCATTTGGCGTTTTTTCTTATCTGCTCCCAATACCTTGATCCAGACTTTATCGCCCATACGGTATTTTTTGTTTGAGGAGCGAATAGAAAATCGGCTTTCATCCATTGAGAAATTATCATACATTTTATCGTATCGAATCATTCCTTCACAGAAGTTAGCACTCAATCGTACATAAATACCATGTTCGGCAATTCCTGTAATGATTCCTGAAAAGACCTCATTCAAATGCTCTTCCAAAAACTCTGCTTGCTTGTATTTGACAGACTCTCGCTCTGCCTCCATTGCATCACGTTCTTTTTTAGAAATATGCTTACACAGTTCTTCTAGTTTGCTCTTGTTCATTCGTTTTCCATTATTCAGAAAATCAAACAAAACACGATGTCCTAATACATCTGCATATCTACGAATCGGAGAAGTAAAATGAGAATAAGTTTCAAACCCTAACCCATAATGCCCAATGTTATCCGCAGAATAAACTGCTTTTGCCATCGTACGAATCCCCATTTGCTGTAGCACCTCATATTCTGGCTTGCCTTCTGCCTCTTTCAGCATTTTACCAAATGCCTTTTGGACTTGTTCTGGGCTATTGATTTCCATAGGATATCCCATTGAAGCCGCAAAATTAGTAAAAGCAGCCACTTTTTCCATATTAGGTTCGTCGTGAATACGATAAACCATTGGCCATTCTTTATTCGTTTCTTTTAGTTGACCTGCCAATAAAGCCCCTACTCGTTTATTTGCCAATAACATAAAGTCTTCTATCAACATATTCGCATCCTTACGAACTTTCAGATAGACATCTACTGGCTTACCATTTTCGTCCAGTTTGAACTTTACTTCTGGTGATTCAAAATTGATAGAACCTTTTTTGAATCGTTTTTTACGGAGTAAAATAGCATAATGGTTCAATACTTTCAATTCTTCCGCAAAATCGCCTTCCCCTGTTTCCAAACCTTGTTGAGCTTCTTCGTAAGTAAACCTTCTGTCAGAATAAATAGCAGTTTTACCAAACCATTCGTGTACAATATCTCCTTTGCGATCCAGTTCAAATACAGCAGAAAAGGTGTATTTTTCTTCATGAGGTCGTAAAGAACACGCTCCATTCGATAGTTTTTCGGGAAGCATTGGTAGTACTCTATCTACTAAATAAACAGAAGTTGTTCGTCTAGCAGCTTCTTTGTCCAAGGCTGTATCAGGCTGTACATAATGCGTAACATCTGCAATGTGTACGCCTATTTCATAATTACCATTATCTAGCTTCTGAATAGAAAGAGCATCATCAAAATCTTTTGCAGTTTCTGGATCTATCGTAAAGGTTGTGATCTTTCGCATATCGCGTCTTTTCGCGATTTCTTCTTCTTTGATATCAATATCAATGGTTGCATTTTCGTGCAATACATCAGCAGGAAAAGCCAAGTTAAACCCTTTATTGACTAAGATCGTTTGCATCTCAATATCATTGCTATCTTCTTGACCAAAAACAACAGAGATTTCACCTTTAGGGCTTTCTGTATTTTTAGTATGCCACTCCTGTACTGCAACCACTACTTTATCCCCCGAAACGGCTCCGTCTGGTAGTTTCGCTTTGTCTATCTCAATATCAAATGGGATATTTTCATTGTCAGGTGTTACGAAAGCATATTTTCTAGAAATGACCAATTTACCTACAAATTGGTTGTTTTTGCGTTGAATAACACGAACAACATCTCCTTCTGGTTTGCCTCTTTTAGAAAGCGACCAAGCTACTTCGACTGTATCACCGTGTAAAGCACTTTGCTGGCGATGCGAAGGGACAAAAATATCTTTTTCGTGTTCAAATCCATCTACCATAACATAAGCCGCACCACTACGGGTCACATCCATTACCCCTACTGCCATTTCTTTGGCACTTCTTCTAGCAGCTTTGTTTCTTGTGTTTTGGTTTTTATTCCATTTGACTTTACCACTTCTAGTAGTCTTCAGCCTTCCTTGTTCTGTTAGCTTCTCTAGTGCTTGTTCTACTACTTCTGGTTCTATATCTAGCTTTAGTTTTTTGATGATTGATTTGACATCAAACCGCACAGAAGCTTGTTTGCTAATAAGACTTACTATTCTTTTCTGTAAGGCTGTTCCTTCTAATTTTTTAGATTTGAATCTATTTTTCTTTTTATTATTTTTCTTTCTTGCCATTATATGGGTATTATTTTTTTTGTAGCAATAACTTTTTTTGATTATTGCTAGAAGTATTCAAGCTATTCGCTCAATCTTCTTAGAGCTCTAAAGAGCTGTTTCTTTTAAATTATTTTATCTAATATTAACTAAAGCAAACAGCTCTTTAAGTAGAGACTTTTACAATTGCTTTAGATTGTTACGATTTCACCTTCAGAGGAGAGTTGAAGGTAGGTATGATGGTGCGTTTTATTTTCTTCAACAGGAATAGAATTTCCTTTAGCATCCAGACGACCTTCTACAGAACTGATCATCCAATCTTCGCCTATTGTGCATACCATTTGCTTTAACCCATCCGAATCGTATTTAGTTCCAGCTATCTTATTTTTATCAATAATAATTCCATCTTTGGTATATGTCACAAGATTAAACGTAGTTCCTTCTATTCCAGCCTCCCAATAAACGACGGCAAAAAAATCATGTGTATTTGGGATAGCAAAACAAGGCATAAATTCTGTAAACTCATCTATTACCTCATCTTTACCTAATACAAAATTAAAAAGCCACTCTACGGACAAGGGATCATTTTCTAAAGAGATCAGTCGTTGTGTATCCGAAGTAATGGTAAATGGAAGTTCGACTGGCGGAAAAAAATTCAAGAAATTTGAAAAGGTAATTCGCTGTTGTTTCTTTTGAGGGATAATACGTACTTTATCTTGTTTTTTGACAAATTCGCTGTCACCACTGCCACTTTCTTCGTGGTCTTTATGATAAAATTTCATTCTTTTTGTTCTTGTTCTAATTAATGTAAGAAGTGTACTAGCAGTAGGTCTAAATTTATTCCTTAAATACTCTTCTATTCTAATAATATTTTTGTGTCTTTGTATTAAGAGGTTATTACGAATAGATTCCTAATGACCTCTAGTGAAGTTCTTTAAGTAATCTTACAAATGTTTCCGTACTGAAAAAAGTCTAATTTTGACCATTTGCTCGTTAAAAAGCCTCACTTTAGCCTGCTAAAGCTACGTTTTTTGCCTCCAAATAATCCAAATTAGCTGTTTTTTCATTCTACGATTACTTTTGTACCATTACTTAACTTAAACACTTTGGCTAACTCCAGAAAATATATATCCAACGGCTATGAATTGGGGGAATAACCCCACCATATAGCCCCCATACAAATCTGAAGTATTGTGTGCACCTAGTAGGAGACGACAAGTCCCAACGATACCACAAACAAGCAAAGCAAAAATAAACAAATACTCTGTACCGGCATACCCTCTAAGCAGCAAGATCATAATCATTCCTAAAAAACCACCAGCACCTACAGTATGCATACTGATTTTACTAAATAGATTGATAAAAAAAGCAATAAAAAGAGCAATAGTAGCTCCTAGAGCAAAGCTCTTGATTTCTAGTGGCAAGCCTGTTATCTTAGCATTCGTCGCAACTAATGACATGTAAAACATTCCTGTCAACACATACGGAATTTTTCTTTCATCTTGAGTATGCATACTCAATGAATTGATCATCCCCAATCCTTTCATAATCAAAATACCTAATACAGGTATGACCGCACTAAAAAAGAATAAAGTCAAAAACCAAGCACCTCTCCCATCAAAAGAAAAGACACGTTCAAAAGTAGCCTCTCCAAATAAAAATGGATTGATAGCCGCTAACAAAATGTACGCATATGTTAGCATAAAAACTGGATGAAAAACAAAGGAAAGTCCCTTTGATAACCATCGGTAAGCCATTGGAATTTCAGCTTTGTACCGAGCAGCTCTATCCAACTCTATTTGATCTATATTCATAGTGTTCTAACTTAATGGTAGGTAATAATCTTAAAGATACAATGATGTTATGGAAGTACCTATTTATAACAGCAAAAAAGCTACTCCAATCTAAAATTGAAGTAGCTTATTAGTGTGTTGTTGGTTTGAATTATTGTCCAATAATTATCCCCTGTAGTGGTGTTGTGTAACTAATCCTCTGTGCAAATATAATTTTTTATTTTACTTAGCTAGTTATGAACACAGATTCTTTTCTTACTGTATATCGATTTGATAAGGCAAACGTACTTGCACTCCTTTCATTTCTTTGATTGTTTTTGCAGCATCAATTACTGTTCTAAGTTCTTCGATATCTGTTCCAGTCATGCTCTCTTTAAACTCCTGTAATAGTTCTGTTTTACCAATGCCGTCATCTTTATTTCCACTCAACATATCCGCCAATTTCTCTTCAAAAGATTTCGTTTTAGGGTAATCTACCGTGCGGTAAGATTCTACACTAGCTAATTCTGCTGCTGCTTTGATTGCATCCTGCAATCCACCCAACTCATCTACCAAACCGATTGTTTGAGCTTTGTTACCCAACCAAACACGTCCTTGAGCTACAGAATCTACTTCTGCCATACTCATACTACGTCCATCACTAACACGAGTTTTGAATACAGTGTATACATCATCTACTGATGATTGAATAATTTCTTTTTCAGCTTCATTGAATTCATAAAAAGTGCCACCACCATTAGACATCAACGAAAATTTACCAATCTTGACTGTATCCATTGTTAGTCCTAAATGGTCTTCATACAACCCTCTCATATTAGGAATCATACCAAATACTCCGATAGAACCTGTAATAGTATTATTCTCTGCGAAAATCTTATCTGAATTACTAGCGATATAATACCCTCCAGATGCGGCCACGTCTCCCATAGAAGTTACGACACGTATTCCTTGTTTTTTAGCCATTTCTAATTCTCTCCAAATGATATCTGAAGCTAAAGCTGACCCACCACCTGAATTGACACGTAATACAATTGCTTTTACATTTTCGTCTTTACGAATTTTGCGGATAACAGCAGCATACTTATCTCCACCGATAGAACCTTTTTCTCCTTGTCCATCTACAATAGAACCCTCTGCATAAACAACAGCTACTTTGTTTGACTCTAAAGATTCATTGAGCTTTTCTTTATGAATACCATAATATTTCTCTATAGTAGCTACCTCAATTTCATCATCTTTAGCCGTTCCTAAATCACTTCTTAGTTGGTCAATAATTTCATCTTTATATTTCAAACCATCTACCATCTTGAAATTAACCGCATCTATAGGTTTTCTGATCAATGCTCCATCAGCAATACGATACAATTCATCTGCTGTCACCCCTCTACTAGTTGCCAACTCCTCTAGGTAGATGTCATACATACCTGACAAGAAAGCAGTTACTTGTTTACGATTTGGCTCTGTCATATTCTTACGACGGAATGGCTCTGTTGCTGACTTAAATTTACCTGCATAAAAAATCTGTGCAGTAACCCCCATTTTATCCATTAAGCCTTTGAAATACATCAATTGAGCAGCAAAACCAGTAAAACTAAAGGCTCCTTGTGGATGTAAATAAATAGAATCTGCTGTAGAGGCTAAATAATAGCTTTTTTGTGTATAGTATTTCGAGTAAGCCGTGATAAATTTTCCTTTCGCCTTAAACTCATTGAGTTGGTTTCTCAATACTTTAGAAGTAGCCCAACCAACTGGAACACCTTCCATTTCTAGGTAAATTCCTTTAATATTATCATCCTCTGAAGCCAATTCGATTGTTTTACAAATATCGTTCAATCCCAAGTTCTTTTTGAACAATCCTTCTACATCAAATTGATCCTCTGCTACGTTATTTGTTAACTCTGGAACAGGTTTATTAAACTGTAATTTAAGTACAGTATTTGGCTTGATTGTTTCTATGTTAGCACTTTTCGCAGCGACTCCCATATAAATACCGCCTGCTATTAAGGCTCCTAGCCCAATAACGGTTCCTAAACAAGAAGTAAAGAATAATTTAAAAAACCCTACTTTTGCTTTTATTACTTGTGGTTTTTCTTTGCTCATTTTTTGTGTGTTTTTTTGAAATTCAAATTTAGAATACCATCTATTTTGTACTCTGCATCTGTGTTGTTTTGTAATATACAACTGTTATTACTTCAAATGTATTTTTTTAGTTCGTAAACACCTACTAACTTAGACGAATAGCCCCTTTTATTCTGCCAAAAGCAATTTTGAATCTCCAAAGTGATTTCATAATACTTACCGCACCTTTTTCCACCAATGGGTATTAGGCGAAGGCTCTCCCAATAAAAAAGATTGCCCAACTAAAGGAATAGCCACCTCTAGATTGAATTCTGGAGCCATTTGCAAAAAACGCTGAATAGGTTCAGACCAAGGATGAAATGCCAATGTAAACGCCCCCCAATGAATGGGCAGCACAACCTTAGCTCCTACCTCATGAGCTGCTTTAGCAGACTGTTCTGGCAACATATGGTTATGTGCCCATCCTCTATAATACTGCCCACATTCCATCATAGCTAGATCAAAAGGTCCATATTTTTTTCCGATTTCTTCAAAATGCTTCCCATAACCTCCATCTCCACTCAAATACAATTTATCTTTTGATGTTTTGATTATATAACCTCCCCATAATGTTGCTCTTCGATCATCTAGCCGACGTCCCGAATAATGATGACAAGGAGTTAATCTAAATTCGATAGGATAATTCGTAGTTGATTCCCACCAGTCTAGTTCATCAATTTGTTCTGGTTGTACTCCCCAAGCAATCAGATGAGCAGAAACACCTAATGGGACAATGAATTTCTTAACTTTTCCTTTTATCTGTTGAATCGATTGATAATCTAAATGATCATAATGGTCATGTGTAATCAACACATAATCCAATGTAGGCAAATCCACAACTTCGATAGGCAATTCTGCCGCATAACGTTTTCTACCTATCCACTGCACAGGAGAAGGAACAGCACTGAACATAGGATCAATCATAATTAGTTGTTCATCTGCCTCTATCAGTAAGGTAGAATGCCCAAACCAAGTTACTCTAGTTTTTTCCAATGTATCTCCAAAACATTTTGGATCTATTTTCTGATAAGGTATTGGTGTCTTTGGCATCTTATCATGCTCTTGTTGTACTACAGGTTGAGCAAACTGTGGTTTGATAACTTCAGGTAAATAAGTCGTAATATTTTCGAATCCCTCATTATGGTAGTGAGGAGAATTACTATATTTCCTCCTTTGTTCTTCAGAAACTTTACCTCCGAACACTGGGCTCCATTTAATAAACATGATAATAATACTAATTAATAGAACTACTATAACAATGATCACCAGCAATATAAAACCAATTATTTTCAACATGATGTAGTCTAAGTGTGTGAAATAAAAACATAAATTTAAACATGCTCTAACAGAATATACAAAACTACATTACCCTTACAATTAGGTAGATGGAGAAATTACTTTGGGTGTATAAACCCCATTAGATACCCTATTGTTCTAATTCTGTGTTAATTTGAATCATATCTAAACCTAAAAATAGTCAATTGGAATAAAAGTTAATACCTACTATGTTGATAATACAAGGGTTTTTCGATAAGATTTCGCAGATAAAGTTTTTTTTTAGCAGAAGTTTAACTTCTTTTAAAAGCCTTTCGTATATTGCAGCCCGATAGCTAAAATTGGGTTCAATTTATACTTATTTTGGATACTTATTAAAGCTATTGGTACATCTAAATTTAATGGAGTCCAGCTACCATTTCAAAAAACGGGGCGATCACCTGAAAAGCCTTATGAGTAGGGGCAATTAAAAATTCAATTTGTTATGTTTAACAAGATCAAATCTATCATTGTTTTAGCTGCTGTTATCGTATTTACAGCTAGTTGTTCTTTCACTGCACCTCTTACTGCTACTAGCAACACTGTAGGTAGCAAAGTTGGTACTTCTAAAGGTACTATTGTATTAGGTTTCTACTTCAACCAAGATGCAAGTATCCAAGCTGCTGCTAAGAGTGGTGGAATCACTAAGATTTCAACTGTTGATTTCAAGCACACTAACATCTTAGGTCTAATAATTACTGTTGAAACAATCGTAACTGGAGAATAATTTTACTCCTAAAAGACAAAGAAGAAGGACTCTTAGTTCTTCTTCTTTTTTTTGTCCATTCACTACCTAACTCTATGAAAAAAATCTTTTTCTACGCCTGGTTGGTACTTATTTGTGCCTCTTGTAGTACAACAACAGCTGATAGTGCGGATCAAATTGTACTATTCAACAATATTTCGTTCTCATTAACCCCTGATGAAACCGTACAAGAAATTTCAGATTCTCTCAAAACAGATTACTTAGCAACATTTGACAATAAAATTGCTACTATTCCCCTTTTTAGATCGGTACAACATACTGACTACCAATTATACATTGGTTTGCCTTTTCAGGCCTCTTTCGAAAAACTACAAAATATACATAGCATCCATTCATTAAAAGAAAATAAAACGGATGGCAATAGCTATGTCTATCAACAATACCAAACTAACGAAACTTATATTACCACGTTAGTTCGTAAGGAAAAACAAGGGACTATCTATATTGTCACTTCTACTTCGGACGAAACTATCGCAAAGAATACCTTTACTTACGAAAAACTTAATCAACGTATTCTTATAAAAGAATAAATTTCAATCTAATACATGAACAAGCCATTCTTTTTATCTATTACCCTCAAAGCAGTACTTTTAGTGTTTGTAATGACTACAGTTAGTTGTAGCTCTGCCAAAAACCTCTATCAAACTTTTTTTGTTGGTGATGAAGGTATCCAATATTTTATCAAACCACTTTCCTTCAAAAACGCAGAGACAAAAGAAGAAATCTTAGTTGACTTCACTTTTCGTCACCGTAAAGAAATTAAAGATTCTACTATCATTAACTTTGACTTATTAACCCCAAGTACAACTTCTGATGTAGACAAAATTGAATTACAGAACAAGCTCATCAATCCTTCTTATGACCAAGTCAACTTGTTGTACAAAGAGCGAGTACAGAAAAACTACAAATTTAGATATGCTTCCAATTTCTTATTGAAAGATGTAGTGAAACTCTTTGAGGCCAATGATTGGAAAATCACCCTTTATACTGGAGATAAACAAACAGAATATATTCCTACTAAATCAGCACAAAAGAGAATCGAGAAACTGTATAAAGAGATATTTGCTATCCTCTAAAAAATAAGCAACAAAAATAGAAAAGGGACGATATAGATTTGAAATCTATATCGTCCCTTTTTTGATACTTATAAGTCCCTGCCAAATAATAATCTTACTGACCGCCTTGCTTAACTGTATTTTCCAATTCCTTTACAGTTGTCAACTTGTACCCTTCTGGTACAGCCATTGAAAACACACTGTCACTAGGAGCTGCTGTTGATACTTTTTTGGCAGTAATACGAACTGTCGTCCCTTGATTACGAGCCATAATACCTAAAGGAAATCCTTTGAATTGATTGAATAATTCTTGAGCCATTTCTCCTTCTGGCTTAATTTTATTCGTAACATAGATAATAATATTGGTTCCTGACTTAGTATCTTTCATCAATACTTTTTTGCAAGTATAACCTGCTATTGTCTTAGTTTCTTCTGTAAATTTCTTTGGATTGCTCTTAAGATCTGCTAATCCTTTTTTAGCTTCTGCAAAATCTTTTTCAGTCATCTTGACTGCCTTTTTATCATTGAGCACATCCATCAAAGAAATTGCTTTTGATATGCTATTATCTGCTGTTAGCTTAACCGTGTTAGTTCCTACTTTTGCAATCACTTTCGTTTTCTCTCCCTTAAAAGCTAACTCTAAAGAAGTCCCCATTGCGAAAAACATAGCGGCAGGCTGGTCACTATCCACTGCTACATTATAACTAATATAACCTTTATTAGTAGTCGATTGAGCGAAAGCACTAGAAAAGAAAACCACTAAAAAGGTAGTAATCAAAAATATATTCTTCATTGTTTTTTTTATTTGAATTTATTGATATAACATTATGTGCACCTATAGATAAGCATAAATGTTGCCAATGTCTTTACAGCAACTTTTTTAATCTCTTTTTTTAAGCCAATCTACTAATTCCTCCTCCTCTGGGATTTTCATATTGCTAGCAATATATTCTTTATCCAAAAACGTTAATTTGTGAATCCCCTCCTCAATCATTTCATTGGGATTGTAATTGAAAGGCACCAATAATGTAAACCTAATATACTCTGGGGTGTAATAAAGAGAATCTTCCCATGTTACTTCATAATACTTGGTTAGCTCCTCAAATTCTGATGCAACTAAACCTGCTAAGCTTTCTGTTAGCAGTTGATTGGAACGTAACACAAAACAATAACGTACTCTATTGCCTTCCCCCCCCAAACCAGTTACAATAAAACTAAGTGGCTCGTCCAATAAATCCTGTTCCATAATCATTCGAGCATATAAGGTCGAGAGTTCTACCCAACTTTGTCTCTCCTTGTCCTCCACTTCTAAGGCTTCTAGTTTTCGAAATACCTCTACGGAACCCAAAAAAGCTGCTTTGACTAAAGCATCCTTAAACTCTTCCTCATCTTCTAAAACAGCCCAGTCTTGATGTATCACCTCTGCCTCCATCGGTTTTCCATTCATTCGTTTTACTCTTTCTTGGAAATCCAACATCAACTTAGGATCTGCCTGAAAAGAAATAATACGTACATTTTCAGGAATGGGTGGCATCCCATTATTTTCTTCATTTAATTCTTCGTCCATTTACTTATTTTTGTAAGACACAAAAGTAAAACTTAATTTGTAGTTTATAAGGAATATTTCTAGTAAAATAACTATTTTGTGTCTTTTAATTTTCTGTAGGAATAGCAATGATAATGATACAGTTTTTTTGTCATTGTCTCTATAGTACACTGCAATAAAACTCTCTATTTTCCTTTTTTGTTGCAATTTTATACTTTACATAACGATTAACGTAACTATTATACGGTATGCGAAAGCCTTTTTTGATTGGATTGACTGGTGCTAGTGGTGCTGGTAAGACTACTTTTTTGAATCAACTAAAAGCCCATTTCAATGATCAACAACTTTGTGTAGTCTCTCAAGATAACTATTATAGAACACGAGAAGAACAAATAAAAGATGATCAGGGGATAGAAAATTTTGACTTGCCGACTTCCATCAATCGACAAGAGTTTCATCGCGACATCCAACAATTGCTAGAGGGCAAAACAGTGACTCGTGCAGAGTACACTTTCAATAATGATGCTGTAGCACCTAAAATGCTCACCTTTGAGCCTTCCCCTCTAATTTTAGTAGAAGGAATATTCATCTACCATTACTCCGAGATCAGAGATTTATTAGATCTGAAACTCTTCCTCGATGTCAAAGAAACCATTGCATTAAGCAGAAGAATCAAAAGGGATAAAATAGAACGTAATTATCCATTAGATGACGTACTCTATCGCTATGAGCATCATGTACTGCCCACTTATGAGCACTACATCAAACCTTTTAGAGACGAAGCAGATTTGATTATCAATAACAATCGCAATTTCAATACAGGATTAGGGGCAGTTATTGCTTACTTAAAAGAACAAATTAAGTCCTAAGAGCATGTTTAAATTTATCTTAATTCATAATATGAAATCCCTTTTTCTACTACTTTTTGTCTATTTTTTGCTCAATAGCTAAGGCTATTCATCAAAAAATGAGTCTCAATTAGCAAAAAAATGGTACTCATACTTATTGAAAAACACAATTTTAAACATGCTCTAATCCTCATCAATAATTCAAAAATATAACACTTATTATTAATGGCAAATGCCATCAATAAAAATTAATAAAAATAATGTACAGAACACATCACTGTGGAGCACTCCGAATGGAGCACGTAGGACAAGAAGTAACCCTTTCAGGTTGGGTACAAAAAAATAGAGATTTAGGACAAATGTCTTTCGTTGATTTGCGAGATAGATATGGTATTACACAGTTGGCATTTAATGTAGATACTAATGCAGATTTGTATCAAGATTCTACACAACTCAAAAGAGAATATGTAGTCAAAGCAACTGGTATTGTTAGAGAGCGTAGTAGCAAAAACAATAAAATCCCAACAGGGCATATTGAAATAGAGGTAACTAACCTGGAGATTCTGAACGAAGCCAAAACCCCTCCTTTTACGATAGAAGACGAGACAGATGGTGGAGAAGAAGTGCGTATGAAATACCGCTACTTGGACTTGAGACGCAAACCCATCCAAGAAAATTTATTCTTCAGAAGTAAGGTAGCTATTGAAACACGCAAGTATCTAGCAGAACAGGATTTCATTGAAGTAGAAACGCCTGTCTTGATCAAAAGTACACCAGAAGGAGCCCGAGATTTTGTGGTACCTAGTCGTATGAACGAAGGACAATTTTATGCTCTTCCTCAATCTCCTCAAACCTTCAAGCAATTGCTTATGGTTTCTGGTTTTGACAAATATTTCCAGATTGTGAAGTGTTTTAGAGATGAAGACCTTCGTGCAGACCGCCAACCTGAGTTTACACAAATAGACTGCGAAATGTCATTTGTGACCCAAGAACAAATCCTACAAACATTTGAAGGCTTGACCAAACACCTATTTAAAGTGTGTATGGGAGTAGAACTAGGCGACTTCCCTCGTATGACTTATGATGAAGCCATGCAAAAATATGGTTCTGACAAGCCTGACACTCGTTTTGGGATGGAATTCGTAGAACTCAATGAAGTCGCTAAAGGACATAATTTCCCTGTGTTTGACAATGCAGAACTAGTAGTAGGAATATGTGCTAAAGGACAGGCTGGAGAATACTCTAACAAAGATATTAAGAAACTAACAGAATGGGTTCAGCGTCCACAAGTAGGTGCTAAAGGTCTGGTTTATATCAAATATAATGAAGATGGTTCGTTCAAATCTTCTGCAGGTAAGTTTTATGATGCCGATCAGTTAGCTGCCTTTGCGACTGCTTTTGGAGCAGAAAAAGGAGATTTGATGCTAATTCTTTGCGGAGAAACCGATAAAGTTCGTGGTCAACTCAATGACCTTCGTCTCGAAATGGGCGACCGTATGGGACTACGCAAAAAAGGAGAATTTAATCCACTTTGGGTAGTCGATTTTCCACTCCTAGAATGGGACGAAGATTCTAATCGTTTCCATGCGATGCACCATCCATTTACGTCTCCTAAAAAAGAAGACATACAACGTATGCTTAATGGTGACCACGAAACCATGAAAGCCCTTCGTGCGGATGCTTACGATTTGGTAATGAATGGTTGGGAAATCGGTGGTGGATCTATTCGTATTTTTGATAGAGCCTTGCAAGAGAAAAACTTCAAACTACTTGGGTTTACAGAAGCAGAAGCAGAAGAACAATTTGGCTTCTTGATGGGTGCTTTTGAATATGGAGCTCCTCCACATGGTGGAATCGCCTTTGGTTTTGATCGTCTTGTTTCGATTATGAAAGGAGCCGCTTCTATCCGTGATTTCATGGCGTTCCCTAAAAATAATCAAGGACGTGATATCATGATTGATGCCCCTGCCAATATTGACCAAACACAACTAGAGGAGTTATCCTTGAATCTTAATATTAAGGAAACGGTAGAGTAATTCTATCCTTAGGTTCCTTAGAGATAA
>CAYOJF010000012.1:48904-65884 GCA_964404215.1 uncultured Aureispira sp.
ACCAATAACTCACCCACACTCTCTGGAATTGACAGTACAAATAACTACACCAAAATACTTTGTCCCAATACATCGCATTGCTTCAATATATACGCTACTGATGTAGACACGGGAGATATTCCAGAGCTGGTTCTATCAAGTGCTCCATCTAATGTCAATCTTTCATCTTATTGGGACACCCTCACCCAAACTATAGTCGGGCAGCTATGCTGGACGCCTACAATGGCAGATACTGGTACGCACTATATTTATATCAAAGCTAGAGACAGTGTATTCAATGGACTAATCACAGAATTGACCAAACGCTATGAAATTCTCGTTCAAAATCCTAATCCACCTATCCACATCACAGCCTCCTCCAACCCCACTTGTGAAGGAGATACCATCCAATTAAGTTGCAATACCACTGCTACCAATATAGACTCTTTTAGTTGGTCTAATAATCATGTTGGTAATATAATCTGGGCCCCAGATAGTTTACAAACTAATGCTGTTACTCATCAGAGTACTATTTATCAAGCTTTTGCTAGATACAATGATGGCTGTAATAGTAGTAAACAAATTTCTATTCATGTTAATCCTCTACCTGCTATCAACCTAACAACAGATAGTGCTGGTTACTGTATAGGTGGCTCCTCCCCTGCTCAGATCATCAATTTAGCACAGGGCAATCACTATAGTTATGGTTGGCGAGATCTGAATAGCACCCAAGCTGGCTATCCCTTATTTAGTACGAACTTTTCGCCCAATCTAGATACTTTTCAATTTACTCCATACCAAACAGCTGGAGTCTATGCTTTTGAAGGAATTACTTTGGACAGTAACACTGGTTGTACACAACTTGACACCACCTATTATGAAGTCGTAACACCTAGTAGTAGCTGTGGTGGGATATATGTTTCGCCTACTGGGAATCATACGGGTTCAGGCTCTCCCAATAGTCCAGTCAGTCTATCTAAAGCATTACTACTTGCCCAATGTGGTAATATTACACTCAAACTCGCTGTAGGGACCTATGTTATTAATGAATCTATCACGTTAGTAGATGGGATTACTCTAGAAGGGGGCTTTCTACCTAACAAAAATTGGGCAAAAATCAGTCAAGCTGGTGCAACCGTTATTCGTCGCTCTAACCTCAACCCCGAAGGTACAATTAATATTGACCAGCACCTTACCGCCATAGAAGGAATCAATGTCAATGACTTTAGATTACAAGACTTAACTATTGAAGTCGATAGTGCCACAGGTAGTAGTATTTCTACTTATGGCATATTTCTGTATAATGCCGTCAACTACAACATTGCTAGGGTTCAGATTCAATCTGGTAATGCAAGTGATGGTACTACTGGAGCAGATGGCTGTGGTCGTACCGTAGGACCACTACCCAGTTCTCTAGATGGTTTACCTGGAGATAATGGCACTAATGGTGTAATGGCACATTCTAGTGTAACAGTACCAATAGTATCTGGTGGTAATGGTGGATGGGCTGGCACTGCCTGCGGTAGTTCCAATTGGATATTTGGCGGTAGTGGTGGAACTGGTAATGGAGGACAAGGCTGGTCTGGAACAAATGCTCCCAATGGTCCTGCAGGGTATTCTATCCAATCTCTGGCTCCTGATGGCGGAGCAGGCGGTGGTGGCGGTGCTGGTGGACAAATGAATACTGCTGGCGGCAATGGGGGTAATAGTGGTGATGGGGCAGCTCCATTCAGCCCGACCAATACGGGGCCTTCTGCTACTATATCGGGCGTAAGAGGGGCAGCTGTTTTGGGTGGAAGTGGCGGAGTAGCTAGACTACTGAACGGCTCTCCTACTTCAAATGGCACTGATGGTTTAGATGGAATTGATGGCATTCGTGGACGAGATGGTAATCCTATTCCCTCTCTGTTCTCCAACCCTAACTCCATTCGCTATGTGATTCATCAAAGTGAACATGGTGAGCATGGTTCTGGAGGATCTGGTGGTGCTGGCGGTGGCGGTGGTGGTGGTACCTTTGGTGGTCTCCCAATCTTACCTGGCACAGGAAATGCTGGTGGTGGTGGCGGTGCTGGTGGTGCCGCAGGAGCGGGTGGTGAAGGTGGATACGATGGAGGAAGCTCTTTTGGAATCTACCTTCATAATAGTCCAAATGGAAGCATCAAAGATTGCTCCATACAAACAGGTATGGGTGGACAAGGTGGCTCTGGTGGACAGGGTGGTATTGGTGGTATAGGAGGAGCTGGTGGACTAGGTGCTACCGCTGACACAAGCAGAAATAACCCTAGCTATTTGGCAGCAGGTGGCAACGGTGGTAGAGGTGGCAATGGTGGTAATGGTGGCAATGGCGGAAACGGAAGAAATGGATTAAGCCAAGCTATTTACACCGTAGGTATTGCTCCTAGTAGATTGGATAGTACGTTTAGTCTATCTACTCAACCTGTCATTGAAGTCGCAGATATTAATAGCATTAATACGGATATAGAATTCCTAGCTACCGCTGCTCCTATTGGTAATAGTGGTGTTACTCAATGGGATTTTGATGTTCAGACTAATTTTGCTAATCCAGGCACCAATACCAACAACCCAAGTATTGCACAATACAATCAAATTGGAAGATACAGTGTTCGCAATAGCACTCATACTTATACAGATTTCCATCATACTAATAGTAGTGTATTTATTTCTATAGATAGTCTCAAAAATAGTTCTTCGCTCAGTAGTCCCAATGGGAGTATTAGAGTAGAAGCAGTTAATGGAACAGCTCCTTACAGTTATAGTTGGTCTAGCAATGCGAACAATAGTACCAATTCAACTATTACTAATCTTAGTTCAGACACCTATTGTGTAACCGTTACGGATGCTACAGGCTGTCAAAAAAGTCGCTGTATTTATATTGATTATGGAATACAGTATGCTCGTAGTAGTAGTCGACAAAATTTCATGATGGCTCCAAATCCTACAGGATTTAGCTTTAGAGTATTCGTTCAAAATACAAAAACTGACAACATCACCCTGCACATTAATAACACGCTTGGTCAGTTGCTCCTAGAACAACCACTAACCAATGATATTCAAGAAATCAACATTCAGCAACTTCCTGTAGGGCTCTATTGGGTCAGTTTAAAGAAAAATGATATTCTTCTTGGTAGTCAAAAACTTATCATTACACGCTAAAATAATAGACGTTATTACAAACATTACTCTAAAAAGTAAAGTCCAATGCTGTTTTAGTAACAGCATTGGACTTTATTTTCCACTACAATATTAATCGTTTTTTTAATCTTGCTTCTGTGCTTTATCCCCATTCACCGACCATCCATTAGAGCTAGTCGCATGAAAAAGAGCCAACAAATTTTTACCGTGAGCAGCATCTTTGTCCCAATTCTCTTTATTTTTTAGAATAGTACGTACTACATCATACAGTGACTGCTGTAGCAATCTAACCGCTTCTTTGTCAATATGAGCGGCTCTTTGTCCACTATTTTTGTCATGAATTCTCCAATCATAATAAGCAACATTACTGACTAAACGACGCAACTGATCCCCTTCTTTCATCCCCATCTGTGCCTCACCTTTCCAATCCAAACTCGTTGGGTTCTCCAAACAGTTACTCAATGCCTGTGCACCATCCGCTACTACAGCACCTTGCTCTGCCTGAATACCAAAAGGTCGGTCATAGTTTTCTCCTACATAATTGATCATCATTCGGTAGATTCGAGTTACTTTGATATTCTTAGGGTTCGTCCAAGGGCTTTCTTTTTCTATATCTTGCAAATAATCTCTCCATACAAAAAATAGATGTTCAGCCTCTTCTACTCCTTTTTTTGCCCCCATTTTGAGTAGTGCACCACTCGCATTACCATATTTACTCCCCTTGATCGCTTTTGCTACATTGTCTAGGTCTTTGGTAACATCATTACCCGTCTTTTCGCATAAACCTTTGGCATAAGTAATCATTTTATTCAGATCACTCTTATAATCATCTACAATATAAGCCTCTTCATCACTTCGTGATTTCAATACATTCGGAGATTCTAAGAGTTTGATACCTCCCAAAACAGCTCCTAATGTTTTCTCAAATTCAGCCTTATACTCACTAGAAGACGAAGGCATTGCTAGTGGATAAGCATCTATAAATCGACCGCGTCGTTGTGCCTCCAATGTGTTTGTATTATATAAAGATAAGAATAAGAATATCCCCAACAGGTTAAAACATTTCATATAGTCAGATGATTATTTTATAGTTATTTGAAACATGAAACAGATCTATTAGACATGATTGCGAATTAATTAGTAGGAGTAAATAAATATCTTTTTGAGTTTAAGGTCATTGAATACTCAACTTAGTAGCCCCATCCATTGGAACAGGCTTAGGCTACTAGTTTCTGTTTCGTCTCATTAAACCTAAAAATCTACTATTCACTCTAGTATCTAACTCAATTCGTGGTAATGTCTTTTGTTTGCATGATTTTTTTATATCTGTTTTAATTAAAGTAGCTGAACAAAAAATTTGACACTAAAAAGCCTCTTTGCATTCTATAGCTTCTTCTTCCACCTACTGTAAAACTATCATGCCAAAGTTAGTCAAGATTGCTTGTTTCACAAAAGATTATGTCAAGTCTAAGCAATCTATGAGCAAAATATAGGGCTTATTTCCTAAGTGTTCTTATTTTTGCTGTGAATAGAACAGATTCTAATATCGAAATGAAACATTATGTCCTCTAAACTAATATTGCTACTCACTACCATTGTTCTTATTGGGCTAATGGGCTGTGAAGATAAACAGACTACATTTACCAAAAAAATTCAAAATGATAGTACCAAAGAATGTACTTTCTATTTCTTTGGCGATAACAATCCCAATCTTTATGGTGACACAGTGATAGTAGCTGCGGGTACCAGCCAGACGATTTACTCTTATTTTGAAGAAAACAGTAGTACAAATGCCGTTCAACCTTGTGCTATTTACACAGACAATAACGATACTATTAGTGTAGAAATTGTAGGAGGCAATAAGCTAACTAAATCTTTTTTTGACAATGATGACTGGGATTATAATGAAGTCAACTACGAACAAGTTTGTACTTTTGTAATAACCGATAGTGACATTCAATAAAAACATATGTTCCGCTTTTTCTTCTTCTGCCTTTTAGCTATTTTGATTGGTGTTACTTGGCATCACCATTCCTCTCTCCAAGAATTGACGCTCCCTCCTCTAGCTACATTAGAGCCTGTTTTTTCTGAAAAACAACCTGATGCCCTAGACTACATCGAACAATATGGAACATTGGCACAAGATGAAATGAAAAAGCATGCGATTCCAGCTAGTATTACCCTAGGACAAGCAATACTAGAATCTAAATATGGACAAAGTGAGCTCGCCTTACAGGCCAATAATCATTTTGGTATCAAAATTAGTCCAGATTGGGTAGAATCAAACCGACACTGTATGTTTTCCAATGAATGGATTCCGAGTATCAAAAAAATGAAATCCATTCTTTCTTGTTTCAAAAAATATACAGATGTTGGTGATTGTTACGCCAATCATTCGCACTTTTTAGTGACTAAAAAATGGTACAAACCTCTATTCAAATTACCCAAAAAAGATTATAAAGCTTGGGCTAAAGGGTTACAAAAAGCAGGTTATGCGACAGACCCTCATTACGCTAATAAATTAATAACAATTATCGAAAAATATAACTTAGCAAGTTACGATCAATTACCTATAGACACAATTATCAATACAAATCAGATAACAGAAAATGGAACAAAAAGTAGAAAAAACAAGTGATATCACCTGCAGAATAGGTTTAGACAAAAACAATGTCCCTGTCAGAATTGATTGGAAAGCAGACGATTCTCCTGATACGCCTGAGTTTAAGGAATGTAAAGCAATGCTACTCTCTTTATTTGACAAAGAGTTTCAAGATACCTTCAAAGTAGATCTCTGGACTAGTGAACTACAAGTAGGTGAAATGGATAAATTCATGTATCAAACATTACGTGCATTAGCAGATACATACCACAGAGCGACTAACAACACCAAATTAGCAAATGCAATGCAGCAGTTTACCCAGTATTTTGGAGAAGAGACTGAATTGATTCCAAAAGAAAACAATACTCCTTCATAAGAGTAGGTATAAACAAGCTCTATGTTAAGTAAGGCTATCTTCTTGATTGGAGGTCGAAGGCAGTGGTTGTGATTCAACTACTGCCTTTGTTTTCTTGGATACCATAAACACTCCTACAAAAATCAACACTCCCGCAACAATCATCAATCCATTCAGACTATCTTTTCCAGCTCCTACAGCTATGATAGTAGCTAACAAGGGTTGCAAATAAATATACGCACTATTCACGGATGGTTTGACCACTTTTAGTGCCGATCCATTGAGAATATACGTCATAAAAGTAACAAAGAACAACACGTACCCGATTGCCAATATGATCTCTGTGGGCATATCTCCCCATTCAATTGCCAGTGCATCTGATGCACCAAAAGGAATGACATAGAAGATACCAATCAAAAATATCCATTTCAGTACCGTAATCGGAGAATACTTGGTCATTAGAGGCTTGACCAATATTAAATAGCAGGCATAAAATACTGCATTAATTCCAATAAAAATATTCCCTAAAGTAGGATTGGAAGCATCTGGAATCACTCCTTTATTGGAATAGATTAAAACAATGGCTCCAATCAAACCCAGAGAAATCCCCCCCAACTTTAATGCTGTTAACTTTTCTTTGAATACAAAACTAGAAACGATTAGAACAATAATAGGTGTTGTTAACATAATCAACGCTCCATTGATAGGAGTAGTCATTTGTAGTCCATAAAAGAAAGCCAATTGATTTCCTGCAATCCCACAAGCCGCACAAAGAAAAATTCGCCACCAGTCTGTTCTATCTATTTTTTCCTTCTGCACAAATAACTGTGCTATCCAGAAAAGTACTGTTGCTGCAATCACTCGCAACATTATAAAACCAAAGGGTGTTACATAAGCAGCACCGTTTTCTGTACTCATGACAGGTTTTGCAATCGTAAAATTACTTGCATAAAAAAGTGCAACCATAAACATTGCTATATGTGCCAATAAAAGTCTCTTATCCATTTCCTAACAATTATGCCGATAGATAATATATCTGTCTGCTATCAAAATAATTCAATTAACCATTAATGCCATTATTATCTAAACTCATCTCTACTACATTTGTTTCCTTGGCTGCGTTTTGGTGCAGTATTATTGGTTTATTTCTATTTGTTTTTGACTTTGGATTCCCTCAAACAAGTGAAATTCAGGTCGCCATCAATATCTTTTATACTTTAGTAGCATACCTAGGTATTACGAGCACAATATTAAGATATATACGCCAGAAAGAAAGAAAAAAACGCAACGTTTTAATATTTGACTTTGTCTCCATTTTCCTAGTTTTAGGAATACTACTTTATTATTGGCTATCTTATCAGAATTATTGGATCAATGATAATGGTGCTTTGCAATTTGCAGTCTTCATTACTTTTATTCGAGCAATTTTTGAACGTAACTTGGACTATACCAAAACTCGACTTAATCCAGCACAGCTTTTTATTTTGAGTTTTTTAGTCACCATTCTAATCGGAACATTACTGCTGATGCTTCCTAATGCTACACATTCGAGTATTTCGTTTATTGACGCTTTATTTACCTCTACGAGTGCCGTTTGTGTTACTGGTTTGATTGTCGTAGATACTGGTAGTTTTTTTACTCCTTTAGGTCAAATGATTATTATTTGCCTTATACAAATAGGAGGCATTGGTATTTTAACCTTTGCCAGCTACTTTGGACATTTTTTTAGAGAAGGAACCACATTTGAAAATCAAATCCTGCTTCGAGACCTTACAAACAGTCAAAAAATAAGTGGTGTTTTTGATACTATACGAAGAGTGCTGATTATCACTTTCACGGTCGAAATCATAGGGATGTGCTTGATTTATTACTCTATTGATACTAATTTATTCTCTAGTTGGAGTACGCAACTCTATTTTTCTTTTTTTCATAGTATTTCTTCTTTTTGCAATGCAGGATTTTCCATCCTTCCCAATAGTTTATATGAGGGGAATTTCCGTTATGATTACAGTTTACAATTAGTCACTATCCTAATCTTTGTACTCGGAGGTTTGGGGTTTCCTATCGTCTCTAACCTAATCACTTATATCAAGTATCTCCTTCTAAAATTGCTGTCTAGTGTGACCAATCGTATCGCAATCTATCGTCCATGGGTACTCAATTTGGATAGTAAGATCACCTTAACTACTACTGGATTGCTCATTCTTATCGGTAGTCTACTGTTCTTATTAGGAGAATACAATCATAGTTTGGCAGAACACAATTGGGCAGGAAAAATAACTGGTGCTTTGTTTGGAGCGACTACTCCCCGTACCGCAGGGCTGAATACTATTGACATGACAGCAATGAGCTACCCTACTATTCTACTAGTTATTTTCCTAATGTGGGTTGGAGCCTCTCCTGCTTCTACTGGAGGTGGTATCAAAACAAGTACTTTTGCATTAGCATTTATGAATTTTTGGAGTCTAGCAAAAGGGAAAGAACACATAGATATCTTTGGTAGAAATATTGCATCTATCTCTATCAGAAGAGCCTTTGCTATCATGACACTATCTCTTATGGTTATTGTGTCAGGAATTATCATCATTGGTATGATTGACCCTCAATTAGGATTACTTCCTATTATTTTTGAATGTTTCTCTGCCTATAGTACCGTAGGGCTTAGTTTGGGTATTACTGCTGATTTTAGTTTAGGTAGTAAAATCATCATCATCATCATCATGTTTATTGGACGGGTTAGCATGCTATCTATTTTGATTGCTATCCTACGAAAAGTAAAATTCAAATACTATCGTCTCCCAACTGAGGAAATTACCATGAACTAAACAAGCTCTTAGAGCATTATAAAACGAACATCTCGCTTAGACATGATTGCGAAACATTCTGCAATACTGTTTATTAAAAACAATCTATTTTTATGAAATATCTTATTGTGGGGCTAGGAAACTTTGGTGCTTCTCTTGCTCAAAAACTTACTAATCAAGGAAATGAAGTAATCGGTGTTGACCAAGACATGCATGTTATCGAAGCATTAAAGACCACTATGTCTCATGCGATCTGTCTAAATGCTGCTGATGAATTTGCTGTCAAAGGTCTTCCGCTTAAGAATACCGATGTTGTTATTGTTGCGATTGGTAAAAATCAAGGAGCAAATGTAATGATTACTGCATTATTCAAGAATCTAAAAGTCAAACGATTAATAAGTAGAGCAATTGATAGATTACATGAAAATGTCTTACAGGCAATTGGTGTAGATGATATTGTCCACCCTGAAGAAGAAACCGCTGAAAGATGGGCAAAAAAGCTATGTTTAAAAGGGGTTATAGATTCTTTTGAACTAAACAGTGACTATAGTATCGTGGAGACAAGTGTTCCCCAAAGCCTTATTGGCAAGACGATCGAAGAAATCAAATTCAGAACAAAATACAATCTATTGGTACTCACTACCATCAAAGAAAACAAGGTAAATAGCTTGCTTGGCAAAAGCAAAACTATCCTAGATGTACAAGGGGTTGCGACTCCCGACCTACAGTTTGAAAAAGGTGATATTATTGTCCTATATGGAGCTAATTCAGATATAGCATATTTCCTAAAGAAAAAATAAATTCTCTTAGAGATAGATCCATTGGTTCCGCTCTTATTTTTTTGACTTATTTTGAAGGAAAATCATAAAACTTGTTGGGAATACAAATATAATCGTATCTTTGTGCTATCAAATTTTTAATATAAATACAATATAATGAACAAAGGTACCGTAAAGTTCTTCAACGATTCCAAAGGTTTTGGTTTTATCGTTCCTGAAGATGGTGGAAAAGACGTGTTTGTACACGCAAAAGGATTGTTAGATGACATCAGAGAAGGTGACACAGTGAGCTACGAAACAGAAGAAGGAAGAAAAGGTCTAAACGCCGTAGAAGTAAGAGTAGTCGACTAATTCTTCCCGAATTTAGATTATAACAGACTAGAAAGAGATTATCTTAATTGATAATCTCTTTTTTTTTATCATATGATACGATCTAGATTACTACAATTAACCATAATAATCAGGCGTCACATACATTCTAAAATTATTATTCCCTATTTCTTCAATTAAAAGTCTACTGAATAAACGCTTCCACCATTTAATCATTCTATACTCAATAGGAAAATTAAGTCTCATCATAGATTCTTCAATTTCTATATAGCCTAAAGTAGAAAGACCCCAGATTATGTGATATAAGAGATAGCCTTTACCTCTTTTTATACAAAGATTATGCTCGTATGAGCATGTAGAAAGTTGAGACATCTCTAAATAGACTGTTCCTATTTTACCAATATATGAACCAATTATTAAATCCGTTTTTGCTTCAAAAGCTATACTTTTTTCACCAATAGTGGTATAAATTTTCAAGCCTGTTTTTTTTACCAAATAATCATTAAGTTGATCTACATTAAGCTTCCTATCTGAGGTAAATTTATATCTTTTCATACCACCTAATTAAATTTTAGCTCCTTCAAAAATTACATATCAAAATTAGATTATAACTAATATTTCATTGCGAATGAATAACATAAGCTGGTTAAGAGCATGTTTAAAAACCTTTATTCTTCCTCTTTTCGATATTTTTTCTTCTTTGCTTTTTCCTTCGCCTTTCCTGCTACTACAATCACAATTTCGCCTTTTGACAGTAATTGTTTGTCCTTGATCGCCAATATCAATTCCTCCAAAGTTCCTCTGGCAAACTCTTCGTGCAATTTAGTAATTTCCCGACATACAACAGCCTGACGAGATTCAGAACAGTGCTCTAAAAGCTGCTCTAAACATTTTTGTAAGCGGTGTGGTGATTCATACAAAGCAAAGGTGTGCGGCAACTCTGCTAAGTACTGCAAACGAGTTTGTCGTCCTTTCTTATGAGGCAAAAAACCCTCAAAATGGAATTTGTCACAAGGCAAACCAGAACCTACTAAAGCAGGTATCATTGCTGTTGCTCCTGGAAGACATTCGACTGTAACCGCAGCTTCTACTGCCGCCCTCACCAACAAAAAACCTGGATCAGAAATAGCTGGAGTGCCAGCATCTGAGACCAAGGCAACTTTTTTACCCCCTCTAATCTCCTCTAATATCCGCTCAGTGGTATGATGTTCATTATGAGCGTGATGCGATCGCAGTGGTGTATCAATCTGGTAATGCGTAAATAATTTTTTAGTATTTCGAGTATCCTCTGCTAGTACCAAGTCTACCTCTTTGAGTATTCTCAAAGCACGTAAAGTAATATCTTCTAAATTACCAATGGGCGTAGGGACTATATATAGCATAAATTAATTATTATTAAATTGTAATTGAGCCAACTGATTGTAGACACCAGTTTGTTTTGCTACCAATTCTTGGTGAGTCCCCTGTTCGATGACTTTACCATGTTCCAAAACATAAATACAATCAACCTCTCTAATAGTCGCTAGACGATGAGCAATAATAATAGAAGTTCTACCTTCCATTAATTTATTGAGTGCATCTTGTACCTGTTTTTCTGATTCGGCATCCAAGGCAGAAGTGGCCTCATCCAATAATAAAATGCTTGGATTTTTAAGAATAGCTCTAGCAATCGCTACTCGTTGACGTTGTCCACCAGACAACTGGACCCCTCGCTCTCCTACTATTGTTTCGAGCCCATCTTTAAATGAACTGATAAACTCCCAAGCATTAGCTTTTTTGGCCGCTTCTATAATATCTTCTTTAGTAGCATCCTGCTTTCCATAAGCAATATTTTCGTAAATCGTTCCACCAAACAAAATCACATCTTGAGGTACTATCCCAATATTTTGACGCAGCTGACTAATATCATAGTCGCCCAATGGTTGTCCATCTACTGTAATCGTTCCTTCATAGTCTGCATATAAACCCAACAATAACTTAACAATCGTCGATTTCCCTCCTCCTGAGGCTCCTACCAAAGCTATTTTTTGTCCTGATGGAATATTAAGATTAATACCCTGTAGCACTTGTGCTTCTGGTCGAGCAGGATAAGCAAAATGAATATCTTCAAATGTCACATTACCTTTCAAATGAAGCATTGGCAAATCATTTCTTAGATCTACCTCACTCTCTGACTCCAACAACTCTATAATACGCTCAGAAGCTCCGACGGCACGTAACATTTGGGTATAGAAATCACCTAAACTAGCAATAGCTCCTCCTATCACTGCGGTCAGTGTAATGAAAGTTACCAATTGACCAGCCTGCATATCACCTGACTGTACTAAAGTAGCTCCCCACCATAATACAAAAAACATCGCTCCAAAAAGTGCTGTAATAATGAAGACAATAAATAATCCTCGTACTCTCGCAAATTTCAAAGAAATATCTACTACCGTATCTACTGATCGTCCATAACGCTTCTGCTCAAACCATTCATTAGTAAATGACTTGACTACAGAGATAGCTTGTAATGTTTCCTCTAAAATTGTGCTTGTTTCTGCCAAACTGTCTTGGCGTTCTTTTGAAAGTTTTCGGACATATTTACCAAAAAACAATGCAATTAGAATAACCACTGGAAAAGTAGCAATCATAACTAACAATAATTCTGTAGCCGCCCAAGCCAAATAACCTAAACCTGCTACTAACAAAATTACTTGTCGAATTAACTCTGCTAGAGTGATCGAAATAGCATCTTGCAACTGCTGTACATCAGCAGTACTTCTACTCGTTAGTTCTCCTACCCGATTACTATCAAAAAAACTAGTCGGTTGTGTAATCAATTTCTTGTACAGTTCTTTCCGAATATCTGCCATTCCTTTTTCGCTGACATTAGCAAAAAGCAGCACTCTCAAGTAAGCTGAAACAGCCTGTACTGCTACAATAATCATCAAGATTATACCAACGTCTGACAAGGTCAAGTCGTAAGCTGACTTACCATTGGCGACATCAATCAATTCTCCAGTAGCCCATGTGAATACTAAAAAAACACCACTACCTAAAAATAAAAAAATAAGCCCTATGAAAAACGACCATTTATAAGGTGCCAAATAGCTGATGAGCTTTCGGGCCTGTTTCCAGCCATCCTTACTTATTTTCGGGCGTTCTGTATTTCTATCTCTTCTTCTAGCCATTACTTATTATAATACCAAAAATATTTTTTTGAAATACAAAAAGGCTCGCCAATGGCGAACCTTTTTTATGTTTTGTATGCAATTTACTGCAAAATCAATCTATTGCTATTAATTACCTGGAGGAATTGGCATTGGCATTGGAGTACCACCTGTTCCTGGTGCAGGCGTGTTGATAGGTGCCGTAGTATTAACATTGGTGTTAATATCTGGCCCTGAAGTCGTTGTAGGTCCTGTCTTGAAGAATATTCCAGTAAACAAACAAAGTCCTAATAGACTACTTGCTAAAATCCAAGTTCCTTTTTCTAGAACATTTCCAGAATTAGCGGCTCCCATGATCTGGTTAGCTTGAGATGCTCCACCAAAAGCTGAACTTAATCCTCCACCCTTTGGATTCTGTAATAATATGATTAAAATCAAAAAGACAGAAATAATTGCAATTAATATGGTTAATGCTAAAACCATGATATTTTAATGTTTTATGATTAATTATAAAAATAAATAGCTGGTAGGGAATCACCCATAATGAAATGGCTTGATTACAAGATCATAATCCTTCTATTTCAATTGAGCTATTTTGTCTGCAAATAAACGATTTTTTTTAGGAAATTTCAAACTTAAAGCCTCATACATCTTGATTGCTTTCGCTTTTTGCCCTTGTAATGCCAATAAATCTGCTAAAGTCTCTGAAATAACCCCTTCTTTTTCATCGGTACTATCATCTTCCCAATCAAGTTTTTCAGCCGGTTCTTCTCGCATGTCTTTAGCCTGTAAGCTTTGCAGGAATCCTTGTGTTTGAGACAAAAACAAACTAAAATTATCCTCTTTAGGTCTTTCTATCACAGGAATTTCGCTGCTTTGTATTTCCTTTTCATCTACTGCTTTATTGACTTCTTTTTCTTCTGGTAACCTTTTGGGAGTAGTTTTTTTCTTACTAGAAGGCTTTTTCTTTCCCTTTTTCTTTTTGGAGATGGTTGTTTCTGCTACTTCTTCTTCATCTAAGAAGTTTAATAAGTTTGCTTCAAAAACTGGTATTCTAGGTAATTTGAAGTTTTTCTTGACTGTCGCCACTTGTTCATTTTCTTCTATGCGAGCAGGCTCTATACTTCTCAACCAATCTTCTATTTCTACCTCTTCTATTTCCGTAGTAGCTTCTACTATTGTTTTGGGGACAATTGTTTCTATTACTTTCTCCTCTTCTGGTTCTGTAACTATGGTTAACTTTTCGATTTCAGGCGGTTTCTTTTCTATAAAAAGACTTGGAGGATTTATAGAAACTTGTTGGTAAAATACTGGTGGAGGTGGTACTAACTCCACTACCCTATTGTTTTTTTTTTGATCATCAGAAGATTCTTCATCTTCTCCTTCTTTGATCGTATTTTTATTCGCCAATGTTTTAGCATTCAAAAATTCATACAACTTTCCTCTATCATTGGCATACATAGAAGCAGAAATTAAGCTTTGTTGATAGACTGGGCTTTCCTCCTCTTTTTGTTTTTTAGCTAACAATATACTCAAACCCGCACAATAGGGATATTGCTCCAACAATTGTTGGAGTGTCTGATAACTTACTTCTCGTAATTCATCGGGGTTTTGCAATATTTTATTTAACTGTGTTATTGTTATCATAGCTTACAAAGCTACTAATATTTTTAATAATGTACAAAATTATGAGGACTCTTTAATTGACATCAAGCCCTATTGGAGGGGCAGTTATCTAGCAAAATAGCTCCATATCAAAAGCATAAACAACAGTACTTCTTAGACTTATCTATTCACACACTATGAAAAGTTATAGAACAAAAAAAACATCCATATAATACCCTCTAACACAGATTACACTTCACGTTACCTAATTATCCCCCAAAATTATGACTAATCGCTAACAGGTTGGATAGTTACTATTAGAGCATGTTTAAATTTACCTTAATTTGTAATATGAAATCTCTTTTTTCACTACTTATCACCTATTTTTTCGTCAATAGCTATGGCTATTCACTCAAAAATAAGATTCAATTAGCAAAAAAATAGTACTCACATTATCAAAAAATATAATTTTAAACATGCTCTTAAGTCCAGATAAATAGATCTGATAATAAAATTGTACTTCGTTCCTATTTTTTTATTACTTTTAGTAGGTACTATTTCGAATCATTTTTAGCTACATATATAGTATATATCTCCATTCACAAAATAACTCACCTGATGAAAACAACACTATTTGAATCTAGAACACCTGATATTTGGATCACTATTGAAATATATGAAAACTCAAATGAAGAAATCGTGATACACGGGCATGACCTGGGCAAAAGAGTAGAAGAAATAAAAGGTCGTCGAGAGTACGAATATTTTTTAACGATTGAAAAAGAAGAAATTCCTAATTTGACGCAACAACTAAATCTAAACACAAAAGAGGCACTTTTTAGTTGGTTTGCCATTAATTATTCTGTTCACAATGCTGTATCTGCCATCAGAGAAAAAATGGAAGCAATGGGCATAAACTGTAGTTTTTCTACTTGGTAAATTAGGTTCAAAACTAGCTTTTTCGCTACTACGAACTTAACATGCTCTAAAAATGTACGCTTATCCTATAGCCATGCAATATTCTTTTATCGCTCTCAGTTTGTTCTTTTGTTTGATTATTGCTTGTCAAGAACCTCTCATGCCCTCCAAATCTACGTTGGTAGAGAAAAGCGATCGCCTATTAATTGGCTATTACAATCAAGCTACAGTTAGACAAAGAAAAAGAGCCAATATCGATGATTTAGATCAAAAGATAGACACTAGTCGATTCAAACAACTGTCTATATTATCTCCCTCAGATGCTCTATTATTAGAACACATCATACAAGACAGTACCATTACGATGGATAATTCTTTTCATCAAGCACATTGTTATGATCCTCACCATTCTATTATGTGGACAGACAAGAACCAATACATAATCGCTTATTTGGAAATTTGTTTTACTTGTCACAATGCTAGAGGTTCATTCTCTCCAAATATTTATTCTACTAAACAATTCGATCACTTGCAAGCATTTTTTCGAGAAAGAAAAAACTAAACTAGCTACCCATGCGACGATTCAGATCAAAAATACAACCTACCAGAATTAAAACTCAAAATACTGTTCTCCTCCACTCCAGAGGTATACAAGTTATGAATGAGCTTCCTTGCTTAGAAATACCCAGATTTCAACTACGATGGCAAGTTGCCAAAAGAATACTAACCCTGACTGCTCTTTTTCAACTCTACTTAGAAATGCCAAAAGAAGAAGTGAGTCAATGGATTCACTCCAATCGACTCTCTAACGAATTGACTGAAAAGGAAAAGACTTTTTTAGCGATTGACTTTGATCAATTACCCAAACAAGACCAAATTGATATTAGTTGGTATATCGAAGCTGTCTGGGCATTCGCATGGATAGGAAATCTGCATAATAACCTAACATTTAATACTGCTGTAGAAGATCACTTAGTTGACTTGCTTCCCAATGTCCAACAAGCAGCACCTGCAGCAAGTTTTGTGGCTAATTTTCAACTGAGAGACCATCTCGAAATTTTCACCCAGTTGGATCTATTCTATCGTGCCCATTGGTTTGCCAAACCTCATCGTTTATCGCATGAAGGTACGCCTAAAGTTAATCTAGATCTAATTACTGAAAGGCGAAAAGCATTAGAATACACCTGCTATAATTATCTTTTGTGGGATGAAATTTCTTTAGATACTTAAGAGCATGTTTAAATAAAAATATATGAAACTAGAATATCTACATGACTTGACCAATGGTGGTCAATATATAAAT
>CAYOJF010000013.1:0-65825 GCA_964404215.1 uncultured Aureispira sp.
TGGAGTGTGACGAATGGAACAGGAAGTGCGACGATCAACGCGACCTCAGGTGTATTATCAGCGACAGGAGTAGGAACAGTAACAGTACAGGCCGTGACCAATGATGGTTCGAATATAAGCGACACCGAAGTAATTACAATAGACCCAATTCTAGTAAACAGCTTAGTAGTGAGTGGACAAGGAGGAGCGACAAATGTGACTAATGGCGGAACATTACAAATGATAGCGACAACGCTTCCAGCGAACGCGACAAACAGTAGTGTGACATGGAGTGTGACGAATGGAACAGGAAGTGCGACGATCAACGCGACCTCAGGTGTATTATCAGCGACAGGAGTAGGAACAGTAACGGTACAAGCCGTGACGAATGATGGTTCGAACATAAGTGATACAGAAGTAATTACGATAGTAACGAATAATGTACCAGTAGCGAGTATTGCCGTAAATGGGCAAGGAGGGGCAACGACAATAACAACTAATGGAGGAACTTTACAGATGATAGAAACGGTACTGCCTGCGAATGCAACGAATAAAGTCGTAACCTGGAGTTTGAGTGCAGGAGGAGCAAATGCAACGATTAATACAACAACAGGAGTATTGACAGCTACAAACAATGGAAGTGTAACGGTACGTGCGACAGCGACAGATGGTTCTAATAACTTTGGTGAACGAATCATTACAATTACAAATCAAACAGTCCTAGTGAGCAGCTTAGTAGTAAGTGGACAAGGAGGAGCGACTAACATGGCAAATGGAACTACACTACAAATGATAGCAACAACACTGCCTGCAAACGCGACAAACAGCAGTGTGACCTGGAGTGTAACAAATGGAACAGGAAGTGCGACGATTAACGCGACCTCAGGAGTATTATCAGCAACAGGAGTAGGGACCGTAATAGTAAGAGCAGTAACCAATGATGGTTCGAATATAAGTGACACCGAAGTAATCACAATAGATCCTGTATTAGTAAACAGTTTAGTAGTAAGTGGACAAGGAGGAGCGACAAGTGTAACCAATGGTGGAACACTACAAATGATAGCGACAACACTTCCAGCGAATGCGACAAACAGCAGTGTGACTTGGAGTGTGACGAATGGAACAGGAAGTGCGACGATCAACGCGACCTCAGGTGTATTATCAGCGACAGGAGTAGGAACAGTAACGGTACAAGCCGTGACGAATGATGGTTCGAATATAAGCGACACAGAAGTAATTACAATAGTAACGAATAACGTACCAGTAGCGAGTATTACAGTAAGCGGACAAGGAGGGGCAACGAGTATTAATACAGCAGGAGGAACTCTTCAGATGATAGAAACGGTACTGCCTGCGAATGCAACGAATAAAGTTGTCACTTGGAGTTTGAGTGCAGGAGGAGCAAATGCAACAATTAATACAACAACAGGATTATTGACAGCTACCAATAATGGAACCGTTAGAGTACGTGCTACAGCTACCGATGGTACAAATATATTTGGTGAACGAGTTATTACGATTTCAAACCAAATCATATTGGTGGATAGCATTTATGTGAGTGGACAAGGTGGAGTTACTACTATTGCTAACAATGGGGGGACTTTACAGATGCTTGCAGATGTCTTTCCAACCAACGCCAATAACCGCAATGTAAGATGGAGTGTGACAACAGGAGGGACAGGAGTTGCTAATATTGACCCTAATACAGGAGTGTTAACGGCGGTAGCGAATGGAGCTGTTATTGTAAGAGCAACAGCACAGGATGGCTCTGGTATATTTGGAGAAACGCCAATCGTCTTGACTAATCAAACAGGAAGTTTTGTGCCAGTAAATTCAATTACAGTGACAGGACAAGGTGGAGCTACTACTATAACAACAAATGGAGGCAGTCTTCAAATGCTTGCTAATGTGTTACCACTGACAGCTAGTAATAGAAATGTTACTTGGTCCATCGCAACAGGAGGAACTGGAACAGGGAATATAAATCCGAACACAGGTTTATTGACTGCAACTACAAATGGAACGATTATCGTTACCGCTACTGCACAGGATGGATCTGGAGTATTCGGTCAGGCGACTATTACTTTGTCTAACCAATCTCCAATATTCATTACCTCTATTCAAGTATTTGGTAATGGAGGACAATCTGCGATTACTACCAATGGTGGTCAACTGCAAATGGTGGCGATTATTACTCCAAGCAATGCAACTAATCAAAATTTGACCTGGACAGTCAATGATCCAACGATAGCAACGATTAATGCCAATGGAAGATTACAAGCACTAGATAATGGTACTGTACTTGTTACCGCTACTGCACAAGATGGAACTGGAATATCTGGTTCTGCTGTCATTACGGTTAGTAACCAAACGAATATACTGGTCAATTTGGTCCAAGTGTATAGCCCATCAGGAAGTACTATTATTAATACAGTAGCAGGACAACTGTTGCTAGATGCGTATATATTGCCTAATAATGCGACCAACCAAAATATCACATGGGCAAGTAGCAATCCAGCTTTTGCAACAGTGGATGCATCAGGGAATGTAACCGCAGTTAGTAATGGCGTAGTTACTATTACAGCTACTGCAACAGATGGATCAGGAGCATCTGGTTCGTTAAATATCGAAGTTACTAATCAAGGAGTAGCGGTAATTAATATTGATGGTGAAGTGGTTCATTCTAGCACAAAGGTGTACCCTAATCCATTTGTACAACAATTTATATTAGAGTTGGACATGGAGGAAGAGGTGACTAAGGCTCAAATAGTACTTATAGATATTGCAGGGCGTACTATTTATCAGAAAGAAGAGGATCTTTCTTTAGGGATCAATACATTAGAGATTAACGTAGATGATGCCCTACAAGCAGGGGTATATTTTGTACGTGTTATAACAGAAAATGAATTACTGATTCAACAAGTAATTAAACAGTAGAGAGTCTACTTAGAGCATGTTTAAAATTGTATATTTTCAATAATATGAGTACCATTTTTTTGCTAGTTGAGACTCATTTTTTGATGAATAGCCTTAGCTATTGAGCAAAAAATAGACGAAAAGTAGTAGAAAAAGGGATTTCATATTATGAATTAAGCTAAATTTAAACATGCTCTTAGTATAAAAACTAGTAATAAGTTAAGATATTGATACACTGTGAGTCATTCCACTATTGGGATGGCTCCTTTTTATTTTAAGTACCATAACATGCTATTACTTAAAAGAAAGAAAACAGGGGGCAAAAAATCAATTCATCACATAAAAAGAGGATAGATGTACCCTCTGTTTTCATAGTCTTTGAGATAAAAAGAACTTTTTTTTTAAAAAAATATAAAACATACCCAACCAAAACCAACCGACATACGGTATTATATATAGAAAGCCACTCAAAGAGTATGATTTTCTTACAAAAAGTCAAAATTTTAAGTACCCTTTGATAATAAGTTTTGATTTTAGAAGTTTATATGATTAGAAATGAGTAGATAATTTATTTCAATTCAATTTTTGAGATTTTAGAAATTAAATTTTGTTAAAAAAAATAAAACAAGGCAACATTTTAAAAGAAGCTTCGTTTTTACTATATAATCAAATTTAATTTTGTATTAATTTTATTATTAATAACTAATATACGACCACAATGAAGCAGCAATTTACGAACCAAGATATGATACGCGATATATATGGGGAGTCTGACTACCTCGAACAAATGGCTATGCAAAATGCTAAGAAAAACAATCCTGATTTTCGTAGCGAGTACCAGTCTTTTCAAAAAGCAGAGGCATTATTGTCTTCAGTAGATATCGCTCCACCAGCTTCTATTATACAAAATATACTCAATTACAGTGCAAGTTCACAGTTTGAGACAGAAGTAGGATAAAACAACAATACTGAACCTACTATTACTAAAAATGAGTCATTCCTATCTAAGGAATGACTCATTTTTAGTAATAGGGTATAATGTATGGAATCTTAGTTTACAGTGTACTTAGTTTCTCCCCGCTAAGACACCTCCATCTGTATCCCAAATAGCACCAGTTACCCAAGAGGATTGGTCAGATAGTAAAAATAGAATACTATTCGCAATGTCATCAGGTGTACCAATTCTGCCAATAGGGTGAAAACCATTGAATCCAACTAAAGCTTCTTTTGCAGCAGCTTCTCCACCAAATACACCATGATATACAGGAGTGTTAACAACTGCAGGAGAAACAGCATTGACTCTAATGTTAAAATCAGCAAGTTCCATCGCTAAATGCTGTGTTAGAGAATGTAAACCTGCTTTTTGCATCGAATAAGCACTAGAAGGAGTCGCTTTTACAGCTTGTTTTGCCCACATAGAACCTACATTAACAATACTTCCTCCATTAGTCGCTTTCATTTTCTGAGCAACGGCTTGTGTCAAAAAGAAAAAACCACGATTAAGGTCTAAGTAAGCATTATAATCCTCTAAAGTATGATCGAGAAATGGCTTAGGTCCAAATATTCCAGATGCGTTGACTAGATAATCAATGTTTTCAAAGCGATTAATTTTTTCAATAAATTCATTGACGGCAGTAGTATCTGTTATATCCACCTTATGTTTTGTCAAATTAGTGGTATCTGCTATTTTGTGGATACTACGCCCTACAATATGTACCTAAACACCTTGGTCTAATAGCTGTATAGCAGTTGCTTTTCCAATACCACTAGTTCCACCGATAATAATAGCTGTTTTTACGTTTTTCATTTTTCTTAGTTTTAATTATTGGACAGACAGGTCTGTCTTTAAAGTTGTAAATTTTTTTATTTTAATATTGAATTGTTTTTATACAGGAGTGGGATCGAAATCCAAGACATGCAAGCAAAGTTTTTTAGCAGATAGTATAGGCCAGTTGGCTTGGTGTAAGTGACTTTCAGCAACAGCACTTTCATAAAGAAGGTAAATCTGTTTAGTTAGGAGATCTATTTCTTGTGCTGTTTTGGAGTCAAAGCAATTTTGAACTAAACCATTGATTAAGGCAAGGAAGTTCATTTTTTGTAGCTGTATCTCGCTACGAATCAATTGGTTGTCTTTTGATATTTCCGAAACTGTTTTGATACACCAGCAACCATTAAAATCTTTTTCTTGGAAAAAACCTAATAAAAAATCAAACAGAGCAATGACCTGTTCTTTTCCTTCTGGTTTACTTTTATAAAATTTTTTGATACCGACTAAAAAAGATTCATTCATATACTGTAAGTAAGCCAGACAAAGAGCTTCTTTTGATTTGAAGTGATTATACAAGGTCGCTTTTGCGATACCTGCTGTCGCAATGATCTCATTGATACCAGTACTGTTATAGCCTTTTTTGTAAAACAAATCTGCGGCTGTTTCTATGATAGTTTGTCTTATTTCTGAATGCTTCATAACTCAAAGGTAAGATAATATTTTAAATAAACGAACAGACTGGTCTGTATTTTTATTTTATTAGAATAAACTACTTTGTTTTTCAATTTGTTTGATGTCAGTTTTGACAAAAGTACCTTCTAGTGGTTGCCAAATAAATGTTTGTGTACTATTTAAGTGTTGTGCCGCAAAATGTAGGGTTGCCATCTCCTCTTTGAGGTTATTTTTTTGTTGTACAATCTTAGTGATTACCTGAGGAGCACTTTGGAGTATGAATTTTTCACCTTTCTCATTGCTACCGACTAGGTCTAGAACAGATTTTACCATTTGACTATCTTGATAGTATATAAAAGAATAATACTTCTGATAAGTTAAAATACCTAATGTTTGCTCTAGGTAATAATAAAAAGCTTTTGCGTAATAAAGCAAATCTTTGCTTCGAATTTGGGTAGTTAGCTCATATTGTTTTAACAGTAGTTGAGCAATAGCTTCTTTTTGTTCTTCCGTTTGAGTAGGAGTATAGCCGAGTAAATACGTCTTGAATACAGATTGTACGGTTAGGTAGTCTATTTCTGGATTCAATACCAATGACTTAGCAAAGTGATGTGTTTTTCCAATGCGTAGTTCTGCATTGGTAGGTAATAGTTGGCTAAAGTCAGTTTGTGCTGCTTCAAATTGCTGCTGTCCAGCTCTAGGAGGCAAGTAGTGAATCGCCTTTTCTGAATCTGGGGCATTGGACATAGTTGTCTCATAGTTAAATAGCTGTGTTTTTAACGGAATGAGTTGTTCTTGCCAAGTCCAAAGCAATTCATTGGATTGAACGGGTAAACTTGGTAAATCTCCTTTACCATGATGATAGACTCGATTAAGCCATTTAGGTTCTTTTTTATCTTTGGTCGGGAATATTAAATAATCTCTAGCCCTAGTTAGTCCTACATAGAGGACACGAGCTTCTTCTGCTAAAGCTGCTTTTTGAGATTTTAGAAAATCTGGATGAGCTTGTACCAACTCTTCTAAAGCTGTTTTTCCAATTTGATCTGCATAGGGATTAACCCAATAACAAAGCAGACGATTATCTAGTGGTCGCTGGATGTCTATTTTATCTGCGGTTGAAAATATTCTAAATCCCCAAATGCTATCCTTAAGGTCCCCTTCCAGACTATGACAAACCACAAAAGGCCATTCTAATCCTTTACTTTTGTGATAAGTCATGACATGCACAGCATCTTTGCCAGCACCACGGCCCTGAGCATCATATTCTGCATCTGCCAAATCATCAAGCCACAATAGGAAGCCTCCTAGTGTAGCAGCAGAATGCAGACGTGTACACGAATCTTCATAATCTAAAGCTAGTTTACGTAAAGCATCTACATTAGATAATCGTTGATCAGCATTGGGCCAGCTAGCCACTATTCTTCTAACATCTAGTCGTTCGATCACCCAGTTTAGTATTTCTGCAGCAGAAAGTTCTTTACTTTGATACCGAATGATGTGTAGCAATTCGATATAGGTATTTTCTGGTCGCCAACTTTCTTTCTTTCCTTCCTCTTGAGCTGCTTTTACTCGTTCATGATGTAGGTAGCTCATTCGGTGTGCCAGAATATCTTCTATGTTTTCTTTGCTAGCCAAGAGCATAATTTCGGCAACAGACAAAGCGTCGTGTTTATTCAAGATAAATCGAAGACAAGCCATCAAAAGAGCACTTTCTGCGGTCTGTAGTAGCCCTGTACGGGCAATCGAGGCTGCCAGTCCTTCCGCATTGAGTGCGGACGCCATTGCTTGACAGGCACTATTGGATCGGCAAAGTACTGCTATATCAGAAGGTTGTATAGGGCGTAACTCGTTTGTACCTTTTATTCGTACTTTATAGTCCTCCTGTAGCGTAGCAACAATACTGCGAGCAATACAACGCTCCATCCAAGGTTTTTTGGGGCTTCGTTTTCCTTCAAAATTAAAATGCCAATGATGAAGAGCTGTTTTTAATTCTTCTGGTTCTGTTTCCCCTGCTTTAGGATAGGCAGGAATAAGAGCGATTCGTTCTGGAGGCATAGAGTCTCCAAAAGCCTCTACAAATAAACCATTTACTCCATGTACTAAATCAGCTCTAGAACGCCAGGAATTAGGAAGGTTTTCAATATTATCAGTACTACTGATGACAGCTTCCATCAATTCAGGGGCGGCTCCTCTAAATCCATAAATAGACTGCTTAGGATCACCAACCCAAATAGCTTGTTTAGCAATTTGAGTGAGTTTTAGAAAAATTTGTAATTGTATAGGATTGGTATCCTGAAATTCATCCACTAGTAGCAGATCAATTTCATCTTGAAGGACTTCTAGAACAAGATCATTTTCTAATAATTCGAGAATCATGACTTCCATATCAGTATAGTCAATCAGTCCTCTAGCTTGCTTGTAAGATTGGTATTCTTGAATCGCAGCAATAGCGGTATCGAAGATGGTACTGATGTATGCGGTCACATCTCTTCTAAAATGAGGGTGGGAGAGGTGTTTTTTAGCAAATTCCTGCAAATCAAAGGCATCGTCTCGGCTTTTTTTAGGGACAGTCATTTTGGGAATACTCGCCCAAGTATACCAGTTAAGAGCACCTTTGTTTCGAATTGTATTTTGTATGCCCTTGAGTTTTCCTATGAGGGTATGTTTGCTTTTTGTTTTATCTTCGTTTTGATTCAAATTAAGCAGCGTTTTTTCAAGCAACTCAGCTAGGTGTGCATCAAAAAAATGACCACTATGTTCACTTACAGGAGGTAAAAGAGCAATGAAGGAATCAATGGAATGTTGTTTGCTTTGCTCTAAAGCATCAACTTGGAAGTTATTAGAGCGAGCAATATTGACTAACTCTCTCAATTCTTTACGCCAATCTTTAGTTCTAAACCCTTTCAAAAAACCTAGTCGTTCACTGAGATGATTCATTTTTTCGATCAACTCAAAGGGCAATACCGTTGCCAACGATTGATTGAAGATAGACTGGTGATCGGTATCAGCAATAATATCAACATCGGGTGATACGCCAGCCTCAAAAGCAAATCGTTTGAGTAACTGAACGCCAATCGCATGGACAGTCCCAATCATAGCATTACTCAAATCATCTGCCTCTGTAGATAGCCCTCTATCCAGCAATTTGATACGAACTCTTTCCTTGAGTTCTGCCGCAGCTTTGTTGGTAAAAGTGGTGGCAATGATGCCTGCCGCTCGCACAGCTACTTCCTTGGTTTCTGGGTTGGGAGTAAGCAGGTCAGCCATTTGATTGGTCAACGTATATGTTTTTCCACTACCTGCTCCTGCAGATATTATTTTGAGATTCATAGTAGATAATTCAGAGAGAAGACTTAACGTATCTTTTTAGTATACTAGAAATTTTTAAAATAGTCATAAGCTTCATCTCCCATTTTTGCCATTTGAGTGATAAAAAAACGTAAATCCTGTATTTGTTGATCAGATAAGCGTTCTCCTGTAAAATGAGGAGCGTTGCATTTTTCTGATTTATCGCCAGGCGAATAACGCATAGCGGTATAAATAGAATGATATCCGTTTTCTACATCAAAGTTTTTCTTCAAGAAAGCAAACGTTTTCTGTTTCTTGTCCAGAGAATAATCTGAGTAGCGTTTATTGGCATGACAATGCAAACAGGCTCTACGATAGAGGCGTTTCCCATTACTAAAACTATTCAGTACAGGAGATATTTTTTTACGTTCAGGGATAGGGATGGGGGTTACTAAGGTAGCAGGATATATTTCTCTATAGTATCGTCGCATAGTATTGACGGCACGAGCGTTATTTTTATTGGTTTCTATAGCATCTTCTATCATTGTAATTTCTTCTTTGGGTACTGCAAGTTCGCCCATTTTTAGTTCCATAGTCCAGAAGAAAGATAAAATGGATTCTAATTCCCAATATTCTAATTTACGCCCTTGAGCATAGAGTGTATTGCAAGCTTGGATAGCTTTGCGTATATCACGATGACCTGTTTTGACGAGTAATCTATCTTCATGACTAAAAATAGTCTGATAATCATCATTAAAGAAAGAAATGCGATTAACAATACCTTTGAATGGAGTACCAGGTAAGAATGGAATATCCATCGAATCAGCATATTCTAGACGAAGTTGTGGGTCTATTACAAATGGGTTGGAATGTTCTGCTTGCATAGTATGACAAGCCACGCAAGGCTTTTTGGCACTAGTACGAGGAGTGCGTTTTCCTTTTAGGTTGGTGGTGTATCCTTGTAGTACGAGTTCTTGCCCTTTTTGAGCAGATCCTTTTTTTTCTGGATCTATACGATTGACGTTTACTTTTCCAAGACGGGTCATAACATCCCATACTGGGGTATTGTCCGTGATTTCAAAAGAGGGGGCTTCTGAAAATGCAATGGTCAATAGAAGAGTGAAGAAAAGCACCAATACTTTTATGATATTTGACATTGCGAGGTTTTTAGGTCCTTGTAGACTGTTGTGAATCAAATTAGTAGACAAAAGTACGACACCTAAATAGTACCACCAAGAAAAGTATAGAGGTTTTACAAACAGTAGTCATAAAAAATACTGCAAATGGTTATTTAGAGAGATCGGTTTCTATCGACTCAAGGACTTTATTTTATATGCCTCAGCATATTTTGATAATAGGAGCCAATCCTTATGGAGTGAAGTGGGCTAGAGGGCTGATAATCATAGCATATTGCAATTAAGTGAGTTATGTATACTCAAAAAAGCCTAACTAAATTAGCTAGGCTTTTTTGAAGAACAGAAGATAGAATAAAAAATTCTACTTCAATAAATTATTTCCGTTTGCCATATTTTCTACATAAATCCTTAGGTCTTTGAGTTGTCTATCCGACATTTTTTCAATCGGATATTGTGGCATGTAAGACTTTTTACCATTGAGAGAATAGGTGCCATGACGGGTGATTTTGAACATAGAGTTTTTATCTCCTTTTTTGGTCTTCTTCATGAGGTATTGGAAAGCAGTTTGGCTGTCGTCCAAATGGAAAAAAGAATACGCCTGTTCTCCGTGACAATGCAAACAACCGCGATCATAAAGCTCTTTCCCGCTAGCAAAGGCTACCTTATCAGATAGTTCCTTATCAGATAATGGTTTGTATTCTATATCTTTTTCGGCAAAATGTGCAGGAGCAGATTTTAGATAATGATCCTCTAGTGTGTGCAAGGCACGAGCAGAACTCTCTTCAGTTTCTAAGGCTACTTTTACAGTTTCCTTTTCAGCTGGATCAAGATTTAGATCTCCAATCGTGAGTTCTTTAGTCCAGTAGTAAGCTAAGATAGATTCTACTTCCCAATCTTCTAACTCTCTTCCTTGAGCACATTGTGTTGCACAGAATTTGATTGCAGTACGAATATCATTGAAGGAAGCTTTTATTTGAGGAACGCTACCATATTTTTTTTGATAATCATCATTATAGAACGTAGTCCTATTGACAATTCCATAAAAGCTAGATCCCTGCAAGAAAGGCATATCTTTTTCTACAGCGTATTGCAAACGATCTTTAGCATTGATATCTGCTAGGTTGGCATATTCTCGCTCGGGATTATGACAAGCAGTACACTTGAAGTAAGGGCTTTGTAATTTGGTCGTTCCACTGCCGTCCTTTTTGGCAGAAAAACCTTTAAATATAATATCGGCTCCTTTTTCTGCGGAAACCCCTTCTATTTGGTCGTTTAGAGCATTCACTTTTATTTTACCAAGATTTTCCATGACATCCCATACAGGAGTTTCGTCCGAAAGATCTAAAAGTACTGCCTGAGGAGCTGGCGTAGTGGTAAAACTAACTAGCCCAACCCCTAAGCATAAAAAGGCTCCTAAACTTATTTTTTTGATAGGAATAAACATTTGTTTTATTTTTTTGATGGCTTTAGTTAGCCAATTTACTTTTATACTCTAAATGCTCTTGCAATCGTAAACCCTAGGCGGAATTGTCCTAGTCCCCAGTTCAAATCTGTATTAGGGATATAGTCTGTTGGGGCGAGTCCTGCCGAGTTGGTTAGGTTGATCTGGAAAACGTGTCCTCCTGTATCAAACTCAAAACCAATACCAATTGGAATATGGTAGCCACTATTTGCTTGCCATCTGAGTTCATCAAATGGAATATTAGCATCTATAATAATCCCTAGTACTTTTGTTGCTTGAAATTTAGCGACTACCCCCATACTGAATAGAGCATTTTCATCATTTATTTGTACTAGATTTCTCCAGACAAATGTAGGTGAAAGCTGCAAAGAAAAACGATCACTAAATTTGCGAGCAGCATGCAACTGTACAGAATAAGACATGCGAGCAGCAAACTGCTCGTAAGGAGAACCAACTTTGTTGAATGACGCTAATGAACGATCATTATCTACTGGTAACATGGTAGAAATAGAGGCGGTAGCAGCTGCCGTCAAAGTTAAAGGCATTCCAGCCCCTTTTGTTTGAGATAGTATTTTGTATTTGATGAGTGTATTGATATTGGATTTGAGTGGTCCATAACCTGCTGTGCGATTAATACCAATCATCAGATTATTAGTGATACCATACTCCAATCCAATACTCACATCAGCAGCATTTTCTAGACCAAAGAAAGTAGCCCAAGCATTATTGAAGGTCCAATTATTGATAAAGTCACCAAATCGGTGAGAAACTCTAAAATCTAACTGTCTTTTTTGTAGTGTTTCTACAGAATAGGTATTGATGATTCTAGTGTCTTTGAAGGTATGATAAACATACTCTTTTTCACTTTTATCTTGTGCATGAAGCATACTATTGGCTATTAATAGTACTACTATAGAAAATAGGATATTTTTCATTTGTGTGTTTATTTTTTAGCGTATAAATAAGGCGTGCTAAGTATCAAGTCAAAATTAATGCATAAAAAAATCAAGCGATATTTTTGTATCTAATTTCGTTAAAAAGCCTCGTGATAGCTAGGGCTATCCCTGTGTTTTTTGCCTCATTATATAGCAAAAATCTCTGTGATTTTACTTATCATTTATTCTGCCCTGCTACTTATTTTTTAATAGTGTGTGATTTCATTGGATTTAATTTTCAGGAAAGCCTCCTTTTTTCCAACAATCAATTGAATCTCTTTCAGCACTAGTCAATTGAAGGCTAACATAAGACGGCGGCATACTACCATCTTGGATACGTTCGTGTACCCGTTCTCTACGGGCGGCATCCATACTGCCATAGGTTTCTATTCCCAATTGATTGTTGCCATCATGGCAGCCAGAGTAGTTGCAGCCTTTGTCCAACATTGGTTTGACGTGAGTATCAAATGTAATGGTAACAGAATCACAGAGGGTGGTGTTTTCTGCTACTTCGGGGAGCTTTTCTGCCGTACAGGAAGATAAGGCCCACACTACTGTCAATAGTAGTGTAGCGACTAGATAGGTTGTTTTTTTCATAGTAATTACTTTTTTGATGTGTTTCAGAACAGTTTTTAGAATTAACTGTTTTGACATTAGTGTGATACTAATAATTAGTGAAATTTATTCCTTTTGTAGGGATAATTAGTAGTTTTATGGCTTAAATGTAGGTAGTGATACCTGTGGAATCCAATTTTTTAACATAAAAACAAAGATGTTATTGTCAAAATAACAGAACAGTTGTTTTAAATAATACATATACTATGTACCCAGAACACTTAACAACACCAATGGAGAAAGACTTGACGGACTATGGCTTTCAAGCTTTGAAATCTTCAGATGATGTGGCAACCATGCTTGATAAAAAAGATGGTACAACATTAGTAGTGGTCAATTCTGTTTGTGGATGTGCTGCAGGAAACTGTCGTCCAGGAGTGAAAGCTGCTGCTCAGAATGCGAAAACACCAGATAATATGGTAACTGTATTTGCAGGAGTAGATAAAGACGCCGTAAACGCTGCTAGAGGCTATATGTTACCTTATCCTCCTTCTTCACCTTCTATTGCATTGTTCAAGGATGGACAATTAGTACACTTCTTGGAGCGTCATCATATCGAAGGTAATTCAGCAGATACTATTGCAGCTAATTTGAAGATGGCATTTGATAAATTTTGCTAAAAAATACAGCCCATTGGCTTAGGAACTAAAATTGGTATTAAATTTTAGTAATTTTAAGGTATGAGACTTTTTATGTCTCATACCTTATTTTTTATGCATTAATATAGCCTTGCTACTTATGGTGCATATTCTAAGGGTATTATCGAATCTTCCAAATTATAGTTAGTGAAATCAATAGTAATTCTTTTATTTTTAATCTTTTTTTGTGCTTCTGAAAGTGAAGCATTGACTCGACGTTATCGTTGTATGATTCGTAATTCACCTGCCACGACTATCACAATTGGGTGGGAGTTGGTTAACGGAGATAATTCGATTGTTTATTATGGGACCTCCGATCATGGGCAAAATCATGCGATGTATGAGAACCAAATGCGACCACAACGTACGGTGCATGCCAAGGGAATGCATAATCAATTTGCTCGATTGAGTAAATTGAAACCAAATACCATCTATTATTTTGTGATCAAAGATAGTAAATCAGTTAGTCAACGATTTTCATTCAAAACACTGCCCGATAATCACCAAACGAGACTTTCTGTATTGGGGGGAGGAGACTCTAGAAATCATAAACGAGCTCGACAGAATGCTAATAAAATGGTGGCTAAAATTCGACCTCATTTTGTCCTGTTTGCTGGAGATATGACTGGGGGAGATAGTGGACGAGAATGGCAAGAGTGGTTGGATGACTGGCAAATGACAATAGCCACTGACGGGCGTATGACAGCAGTAGTAGCAGCTAGGGGAAATCATGAAAAATCCGATGTAACTATTGTAGACATGTTTGATGTGCCTCACCCTACCGTTTTTTATGGATTAACATTTGCAAGGGGATTGTTGAGAGTCATTACGCTCAATAGTATGCAGCAGAGTAATGCAGAGCAATTGGAATGGATGAAAAATGATTTTAAAAATAGCCAACAAATGGCATGGCGATTAGTACAGTATCACCACCCTATTCGCCCTCATAATACACGCAAACATGAACAAGAGTATATGCGTAAGTATTGGGCTCCACTCTTTTTTAAATATAATATCCAATTGGTATTGGAATGTGATTCACATCTCTCCAAAATTACATGGCCTATACGAGCTACGAATAATCGTAATGAACCAGGTTATGACGAAGGGTTTGTGAGAGACCCTAATGGAACTATATTTATGGGAGAAGGTGGCTGGGGAGCCCCACTGAGGGACCCTGATGATGCTAAAGATTGGACAAGGGCAATCGGAAGTTTTAATCAGGTAAAATGGATGATAATTGATTTGGAAAAAGTAGAAATCAGAACGATTAAGACTGAAAATGCAAATGAGGTAGAATCATTAACGGATGATACTCGCTTTTATTTGCCTAACAATATTGATTTGTGGGCAATAGATGGTACTAGAGAAATTATTGTTCCGAACAAAAAAGTAACAGAATTTGTACCCGAAGCAGCTCAGATATTAATGAAAATTAAAAACCTCAAAGCTAAATTTCTGGATACCAAAGCTTATTTGGAATGGCAATGTACTAATGAAATTCCAAGAGCAAAGTTTAAAGTACAGGTTTCTACGAATAAATTGTTTTGGAAAACGATTACAATTGTTCCTGGAGCAGGTCCCACTCGTAGCAAAGAACATGTTTACAAGTATATAGATAATACTGACCACAGAGGAGGGAAGTATTATTACCGTATTGTGGGAATTGATAGAGCAGGGAAAGAACTGGTATTAGAATCTACTGAAATACGGACTTTAGGAAAACAAAACTTAGAACTAATAGAAAGCAGTATTAGTACCGGTCAACTCAAAATTCCAGTAGACCTTCGAGCAGACGCCTCCATTACTTTAGAGCTATTTGATACCCAACGCAAAAAAGTATTTGTACGAGAAATAAATGCTAAAAAGGGATATCAGGTTATTCCATTGAATATTCGCCACCTAAAAACAGGTTTTTATCTACTAGAAGTAAGTGTAAATGGAAATTTGATTAAGAAAAATATAAAAATCACGCCATAATAGCGTATATGGATATGAAGTCCCAATACCGAATGTGAACTAAGGATTAAACACCTTGATTATCAATAGCAAAGCGATAAAGTGAGGAGCTAAGCACTTTTGAAGTGCTTAGCTCCTAAAGTTATCTCCACTTTCAAGTAAAAGTGGCGTTTGATATTATTTGTAAATCAATGACTTTGTTATCTTATAATCCTTAGTTCACGTTAACATTAGTTAAATAGAAATAGGATACCCCTCAAAATTTAGAGTAGGTATCCTATTTTTTATTTTAGAAAACATGACTATACTTAACAGAAAAACTCCTTGGTGCTCCCATTCGTGCTGGACGAACGGTATATTCTTCATTGAGTAAATTTTGAACGACCAAATTGATACGTTGCTTAGGATTGATTTTGTACCCCAATCGAATGTCAAAAATCCATGCTCCATTATTATGGATTTCACGATATGCTGCTACTCCGGGAGTAACCAGTCCAAAGTCAAAAATTGCATCTACATTTTGGATCATACTGGTATAGTTAGCTGCTGCCGCTAGGGTGAACCCTTTGTACTCAGCCTGAATATCTAGACGGAAGGTATGTAGGCTCCTATATTTGAGCAAACTGAATAAGGTACTGTTAGAGGATCCTCTTGTGATGCCATTTGCAAACGTATTTGCCATAGTAGCAATATAGGTGTCGGCTCGACGTAGTGATGTGTCGGCAGTCAAGTCTCCTGGAAAACTAAAAGTATATCCACCCCAAATTTTTAGAGGAATAGTTCCTATTTTTCCTTCGCTTTGTGTTGAAATTTCAAATCCTGCGATACGGGCTTGGCTAACATTGTTGAAACGAAAACCAAATCCTTGGGGATAGGCATCCAATTCTGCTTCTATCATATTGGAGTATTCCATCCAGAATAGAGCGACATCAGTATAGAAATGAAATTTTCCGAATCGAAAAGTACGTCTATAAGCCAGTTCGGTAGACCAACCACTTTCTGGTTTTAAGTTAGGGTTAGGGAAAATACCAAGTTGGAAGCCACCGTCCAGAGGAATAGGTTCGTTGATGTAAATCTCCCCAAAGGAAGGTACTCTAAATCCTTGTCCAAAAGAAGCTCTTAAGTGATCGTTAGGACTAATGGCTAGATTCAAGCCTGCTCTAAGAACTGGGGGAGAAGCAAAGAATTGGTCTCCGATGAGATAGCCTTCCCATCGTCCGCCAAGTACGACCGAAAGTTTATCCCAAAACTTTTTCTCAATTTGAGCATAAGCAGCAATAGACTGTCCACTTTTGAGGGCTCGCTCAGAGGTATTGGTAGCATTGGTAAATAGAATACTATTGACATTGAAGTATTGTCCAAGTACACCTGTGGTGAATACCCATTTTTTAGGGAAGGTACGCTGAAATTGATACTCTAAGCTAAATACATGTGCATCGGAGTCAGGGCCAGGTTGATGTTTCGCAATATTGAACCATCGCCCTTTAATATCGTGTTTGTTATCTGCCTGATCATAGATGGTAAAATAGGGATCTAGTGTAATAGAACCATAGCGGTCACCATAGATAGGGGCTACATTAGTGTAGGCTCCTTCTCTCATATTCTTGGCTAAGAAAAAATTTCCTTGTCGATGATACATCAACGTACCATTGATACCATAAGAAATCCTCCCATCTGTTCCTGGATGCCGGTATCTGGTGTTGAAATTGAAACGAGCACGGCGTTCGTCTACATCCTCCAAGAATCCATTTTCTAAATGTAAATTACCACCCAGTACTAGATCGAAATTTTTGTGTAGTCGAGCACGGTGAGCAAAAAATAGACCTGTAAAAAGAGGTTGTGCCGTAGGAGTTTTTTTAGGGTCAAACCAACGCATAGAGTCAATTCGAGGCTGGTCATAGATGCCACTATAAAGACTGAAAGCAGTATAGGGTTCTTTTCCTTTGGGGTAAGCGGTTCGAATATTGATTACTCCATTGAGTGCTCCCGAGCCATACAAGACAGAAGAGGAGCCTTTTATTATTTCAATTTGTTCGGCATTTTCGAGGGGCATAAAATTCCATTTTACATCACTTAGTTCTGCGGATAAAAGCGGCTGTCCATCAACCAGAAATGCGACTCGGCTTCCGACACCATAGGCATAGCCTGCTCCTGATCGAATATTCACCTGATTGTCTATGATTTGTACTCCAGAGGTTTTCTGTACGACCTGATCCAGCGAAGTAGCATTGGTGTTTTCTATCATTGCTCGATCAATCACATCTACAGACACGGTCGATTCTTCCAGTTTTTTAGCATATTTTCCACTCGTTACTACTACAGTTTCTCCTACTAGGGTACTACTTTCAAGGTAAACAATAGAGGCGATATTCTTTTTATCTTCAAAGAGTGTTAGAGTGACTTCCTTCGTTTTCATACCAATATAACTAAAGACCAATGTATGTTCTCCTGCGGGGAGCGATAGTTCATATTGACCATCAAAACTAGTAGAAGTACCTTCGGTAGTCCCTTTTAGCTGAACGGTGACACCAAATAAGCTTTCTGATGTTTCTTTGTCCATAACAATGCCACCAGTAGTTATTTGAGCGGTACTATTGTGGATCCACCACAAGCTGCATACGAAGAGTAGAATTATATTTTTCATAATACTTTTGATTGTAATCATCTCTAATAAAAGGAAGGGGAGCTATAAAAATACGGTTTTTTGAGATGGCTATTGCAGGTAACTGCTTAAAAAAGTCTAAAAGAGGAGATCCAATGATTAAAAATTTGGTAGATAAGTATTTTAACAGCTAAAGTGTACTATTCGTACATTAATATGTTCCATTCATAAAATAGAGGTGGTTTTAATAAATGTATTTTGTTATTTTGAGTTTCATTACTAATTAAACAAATACATTTAAATGAAGACAAATTTAATTTTTTTAGCACTATTATTTAGTACAGGTCTATTGGCACAGAATCCTTTGCTATTAAAGGATATTAATGGAGATGGTAGCTCTGATGCCCAAAATTTTATACAAGTAGGGAATACTACGTTTTTTACAGCGACTGATATTGAACACGGTCAGGAACTTTGGAAAGTAGACGCATCTACAGGACAGGTAACAATGGTTAAAGATTTATATGAAGGTCCATCTGGTTCTGGTATAGCTTATATGGTAGAGATGAATGGAGTGCTTTATTTTAGAGCCACTGGATACGAACAGGGACAACCATCGACTGGTAGTGAATTGTGGAAAAGCGATGGTACCGAAGCAGGTACTGTATTGGTGAAGGATATTTATGAAGGATCTAATTCAAGTTCTATTTATGCTCTTATGGTACATAATAATGAATTGTATTTTAGAGCGAGAGGTTTTTCTAGTGCACAAGGGAATACTGGATACGAACTGTGGAAAACAGATGGGACTACAGCTGGTACCGTATTAGTGAGTGATATCATGACAGGATCCTCTTCTTCTTATCCATCACCCATGTTTTCAGATGGTAATTTATTGTATTTCGTAGCAAATGATGGGGTCAATGGATATGAACTGTGGAAAACAGATGGTACGGCCAATAATACAGCATTGCTGAAAGATATAACGGCAGGATCAAATGGTTCTAATCCATATAGTTTTGTATTGCTGAATAATCTTGTACTATTTGTTGCAAGTGATGGAGTTAATGGGGCCGAACTGTGGAAAACAGATGGTACTACAGTGGGAACACAGTTAGTGAAAGATATTCGTACAGGAACAGATGGTTCTAATCCTAGAGAATTGACAATCTATAATAATATGCTAATATTTAGAGCTAATAATGGTACTTCAGGAGATGAATTGTGGAAGAGTGATGGGACTTTAGCTGGGACTGTTATGCTAAAAGACATCTACACAGGATCGAGTGGTGGATATCCATACAATTTTACTGAATACAATAACAAACTTTATTTCACAGCATCAGACCAGACTAACGGAAATGAATTATGGACAACAGATGGTACCGCTGCGAATACTACAATAGTTAAAGATATTTATACAGGGTCAGGATCTAGTAGCATCAGTTATATTACATTGTTTCAGAATGAATTATATTTTAGAGCAAGAGGTTATGATAATGGCGGCATCAATGTGGGATATGAACTATGGAAAAGTGATGGAACAGCAGCAGGTACAGAATTGGTGAAAGATATTGCTCCAGGAGCGATTAGTAGCTCTCCATACAATTTGACAGCAGTAGGTAATATACTTTATTTCACGGCATCAGATACCAGTAATGGGGCCGAACTATGGCGTACAGATGGAAATGCTGCTAGTACGGTAATGGTCAAAAATATTAGACCTGGTAATACTGGGAGTGCAATCAGTTACATGACACCTGTTGGTACTTCAAGAGTAGCCTTTAGAGCGGATAATGGGAGTACTGGCTCCGAAGTATGGGTTTCTAATGGTACGACACCAGGAACTCAAATGACAGATATCTATACTGGTACCAAAGGCTCTAGCTTTAACAACTTTACAGTTTATGGTAATAAACTTTGGTTTACAGCTTTGGATGGAGTAAATACAGGTACAGAATTGTGGACAACAACTGGCACTACAGCTAGTACAGAAAATTTTACAGACTTAAGACCAGGTACATCTTCTTCTTATATTGGTAATCTGGTCGAAATCAATGGTTGGCTGTATTTTAGTGGTAGGAGATATCTAGGGACAGAATTATGGCGTACGGATGGTACGGTAGCAGGGACTAAGCAATTGGGAGATATTCGTGTAGGTGGTAGCAGTAGTTATCCTCAGTTTATGACTCCAATGGGGAATTCTATTTATTTTAGAGCGACTGGACCTACTAATGGACAGGAGTTATGGAAATTCAATACTGTAGATTCTACAATGAGCCAAGTTGCTGATATTGCCGCTTCTACAGCTAGTTCTTCTCCATATAATTTTATGACAATGAATAATGTATTGTATTTTTCTGCTAGAGATACGTCCAATAATTATGAACTATGGAAGACAGGAGGAGATTCTGCTACAACAGAGTTGGTAAAGGAAATCAACCTAACAGGAGTAACAGGGGCTTATCCCAGTTATTTAACTAGAATAGGAAATACCATCTATTTCTCAGCGAATGATGGAGTGAATGGAACAGAGTTGTGGAAAACAGATGGGACTACAGCAGGAACACAGTTAGTGAAAGATATTCGTGTTGGATCTACCAGTGGAAGTCCATACAGCCTTATCGCCTTAAACAATACACTTTATTTTGGAGTTTATGATGCCATCAACGGAACGGAGTTGTGGAAAAGTGATGGAACTGCTGCAGGTACAGAAATGGTAACTGATATTTATGCAGGATCAGGTTCATCTAGTCCTGGCGACCTAACAAGAGTTAATAATCAAATATTCTTTAGAGCAAGAGGTACCAATACAGGAAATGAACTTTGGGTGACCGATGGTACGGCTAATGGTACTAGTTTGGTGAAAGATATTGCAGTAGGTAGTTGGTCTTCTTCTCCTACTCAGTTAACTGTTGGTAATAATGTACTATATTTTGTAGCAACCGATACGAGTAATACATCTGCTCTTTACCAAACAGATGGTACGGCGGCAAACACAATAGAATTGTTACCATTTGATAATGTAGTAGGTTTTGAGTCTATTAGCAATTTGACGTATTTTAACGGCAAGCTATACTTCTCAGCAGAACATCCTACTAATGGTTTGGAGTTGTGGGTCTATGATCCAAGTAGCCAAACAGTAGATGTTGAAAAGATTGAAAATGAAAATAGCTTTGCTAGTCTTTATCCCAATCCAAATAATGGACAGTTTGTTGTTGAATTGGATCAAGCAGAAAATATGAGCTTGACTATGTTTGATGCTTCTGGTAGATTGGTATACCAAGACCAAATAGTAAATCAACAAATGATTAATGTTGCCACAGATTATTTGGCGAATGGAGTCTACTTTGTTCGTTTACAAAACAAAGAAAAGAGTCAATTATTGAAATTCGTAAAGCAATAAGAATACTTATCAGTTTGTAAAATAGTGAATTGTTTTTGGATTAAGATGCTGGATACTCTTTTGAGAGTGTTCAGCATTTTTTATGATATATTTTTTCCGAAAAGTTGAATTTTAACCGTTTTTAGCTTAGTATTAAGTATCATTCATATAGCAACCTTTTAAAACCAACGGAATGAAAGCCCTACTCTTTTTAATGACCATACTATGGACTCCCATCATTTTTGCACAGAGTCAAAACCCACTTCTTTTACGAGATGTCAATACTGCTCCAGTCAGTTCTAACCCACAACAATTTCTATCCATCGGGAATACTACCTTCTTTGTAGCAGAAAGTCGTGCTTACGGTCAAGAGCTATGGGTAATTGATGCTATCACAGAAGAAGTAACACTCTTAAATGATATTTTACCAGGGAAAAATAAATCATATATTCAGGAATTAATTGCAATGAATGGTATCGTATATTTTGGAGCTTATGATGACCTAAATGGAACGCAGCAACTTTGGCGAAGTGATGGAACAGTTAGTGGAACGTTTATGGTTAAGGAAACTGGAGCAATTAATAATATGATTATTCATCAAAATCAGCTTTTTTTTCAGGCGAATAATCCTGTTACGGGAGTGGAATTGTGGAAGAGTGATGGAACTAGTGTAGGGACCGTTATTGTTAAAGATATTGCCAATACTAGTTGGGTGAGTTCTTTTGCTACGCCTCTTTTTTCAGATGGAAATGTATTGTATTTTTCAGCTATAACAACGATAGAGGGAGAAGAACTGTGGAAAACGGATGGAACTGCAGTAGGAACAGTATTGGTAAAAGATATCAATTCTGGGTCTAGTAGTAGTTCTCCACGAAACTTTGTGAAAGTGAATAATACCATCTTATTTAGGGCAAATGGAGCTAATACAGGGGAAGAATTATGGAAAACAGATGGCACGGCAGCAGGAACTGTGCTGGTTAAAGATATTAATACAGGTAGTGATGGAAGTTCTATTTTTAAGCAGACTGTAATCGGTAATCAACTATTTTTCTCAGCATTAGATGGAGTGCATGGGAGAGAGTTGTGGAAAACAGATGGTACGTCAGGAGGGACTGTGTTAGTGAAAGATATTAATACTGGAATGCTTTCTTGTGATTTAGACGACTTGACTGCCATGAATGGAATATTGTATTTTTCAGCTAATGATGGTAGTAATGGTCAAGAACTTTGGAAGAGTGATGGTACTGTAACAGGAACAATATTAGTTAAAGATATTAATGGAGGATTTTCAGGAAGTGAACCTGATAACTTGATCGTTTGGAATAATAACCTCTATTTTTCAGCTAAAGATAATGCTAATGGTCGTGAACTATGGAAGAGTGATGGAACAGTAGTAGGAACTATTCTAGTTAAAGATATTAACTCCAATTCCTTGTCTAGTAACCCAACTGATTTGATTGTTATTAACAATAAATTGATATTTAAGGCTAGTGATGCAACAAGTGGTGCAGAATGGTGGTTCACAGACGGAACTACTGCCAATACACAATTGATTGAAGATATTGAGCCAGGTTTAAGTTCTAGTGGTGTCAATAGCACTGCAGTAGTTGCTTTAGGAAATAATAAAATGGTATATAGTGCTAGAGAAAGTATAATTGGGGAGGAATTATGGGTAACTAATTTGTCAACTTTTTCGACCCAATCAATTGATATCTATCCAGGTACATTTGATGGAGTAGTGGTCGAAGCTGGATTACAAGTTTTTGATGACCAAGTTTGGTTTGGAGAAAATGGGAGTGCTTTTGGGTTGTGGCGTACAGATGGTACGAGAGCAGGGACTAACCAGTTTTTGACACCAACTGGAAGCATTAGTATTCCTAGACAGTTTCAAGTTGTACAAAATAGCCTATATTATCTGAGTGGAGGGAGTGAAATCTGGCGAACAGGTCAACTAACAGGTAATACCATAAAACTGAATGACCATAACTCTATTGAGGCAAAGACTTTCCTTTCATTAAATCAAGATACACTTTACTTTAATGGTGTTGGAAATTTCATTGACCAAGTATTCATCCATACTTTTAGTTCTCAAGGAAATTCCTATCAACCTATTCGTGTCAATGTTAGGGCACAACAGTTTATGAAAGCTAACGGAATTATTTATTTCTTAGGTGGAAATAATTTAGGGGTAGAGGATTTGTGGCGAATAGATGGAGATACTGCTGTATTAATCAAGGAAACGATGCCTTTAAGTGGATTTGGAGGGAGGATAATATTATTGGGGGTAGCTAATAACCAACTCTATTTTGAAGTAGAAGATGGGACGACAGGTAGAGAACTATGGAAGACAAATGGTACCGTTAACGGCACTGTGTTAGTGAAAGATATTAATCCAACTGGGGATGCGAATATTGGCTCTTTTGCAGTATTGAATAATACACTTTACTTTGCAGCAGACGATGGTGTAAATGGGCAAGAATTATGGAAGACAGATGGTACAGCCAATGGAACAGTGCTAGTCAAAGATATTAGCCCCAACACTGGCAGCTATATAGGTGAATTGATGACGACCGGGAATACCTTGTATTTTGCAGCAGATGATGGGGTACATGGCAAGGAAATTTGGATGAGTGATGGTACGACTGGAGGAACAGTAATGGTCAAGGACATTACAACAGGAAGTAATTGGTCTAACCCTACTCAACTAATCGAAGGCGGTAGCGGGACACTCTACTTTACTGCTCATGACGGGCAATTTAATGGACTATACCAGACAGATGGTACGGCAGCCAATACACAATTATTATTGACATTTGACCAAAGTGTGATTGGTTTTAGCTCTATTGAGGAATTGACTTATTTTAAAGGGAAATTATATTTCATTGCAGAAGATTTTCATGCAGGGAAAGAGCTTTTTGTTTACGATCCTTTATTACAGACAGTAGATGTGTCTACTGTAAAAACAGCCACTAGGTTTGCTAAACTTTATCCCAATCCGAATAGCGGACAGTTTACACTTGAGCTAGATCAAATGGGAAATATGAATTTAGTTGTATTAGATGTGGCAGGGAAATTAGTCCACGAAGAGCAAATCAAAAATAAACAAACGATAGATGTATCTGTGACAGATTTAGCAGAAGGAGTCTATTTTATTCGTTTGTATAATGACGAGAAAAGTCAATTGTTGAAATTTATAAAACATTAATTTTTTTCAAAAACTTATCTCATAATTTGAGATGAGAACGAAATAGTGTACATTTGGATATTGTTAATAAGAAATCCATTCCCACTGAAAAAAATAATTCACATATTACTAATTGTTTGCATTAGTACACAAGTACTAAGTACCTTAATGCTTTTTATAGGCTACAAGGCAAATAAGGCATATATTGCCCAAAACCTATGTGAAAATGTTGAAAAACCTCAATTGAAGTGTGATGGTAAGTGTTATTTACGTAAGAAAATAACACAAACAGAAAATTCAAAAGAGCAAAAACAAACGAAGTCATTTAGTTTTTATTTGACAGGATTATATATCAATCAAGCTAGTCCTGTCTTAGAAGATTTTTACTCAAACAAATCATCTATAGATGATTTGTTGTTAGAGCAAGCGAGATTTTGCTACCAAGAAGTACCAACTCGCTCTCACCATACTCCTCTTTGGCGACCGCCAATTTCTTTGGTTTAATTATTTATTTTAGAAAGGTACCATTGTGGTATCAGGTCTTCTTACGTTCATTGACGAACTGTAGAGGGATAGCTTATTGTGGATAATTATGCACAATGAAGTCATGTGGAGCCTTCCCATATCCTATTTGAAGGTGTTAATATTTAATTTAAATCTAAAAATAGCCTTTTAGAAATGCTCTTACTTCTAATAGTAATAACTGTACTATATAGAAGTAAGGACGGATATGCTATGTAATTGTTTTAGCATTTATTCACTCTTATTTTAGAGGAGTAATACTACTACAAATAGCTGCTACTATCACGGCTATAATGTGTACAACCTAAGTGCTCTAAACGGCTTAGTCTAATAGTGCATTTAGGAACTAAAAACCAAAGAAAATGAAAGTTTCAACTATATTCTCTACCCTATTGGTAGGAACCGTTCTATTATTTACCTCTTGTACGCCAGAAGAAGAAGTTCTGAAAGAAGGTAGTCTTCAGCTTATTTTTGACAATCGTGTTGGAAATACAGAAATAGCGATTACATCAGATACAGATACTAATTTCCCTTATACTAGTCCAATGAACCAGATGTTTAATATCACTAAATTAGGATATTATGTATCAAGAGTAGAATTGACAGGCCCTAATGGCGAAAGCTATGTAGATAAGGTTACTACAGGACCAATGGATGAAGATGTTAATGGGTTTTATCATGTCCAAGAAAAAGACGTGAATTCACAGTTAGTGACTTTAGAAAATGTCCCAAGTGGAACTTATGATGAGTTAACTTTTACATTGGGAGTAGAAGCGGATGCAGTACAACAGGGGGCTACTGGTGGTCCATTGGATCCAGCTAACGGAGGTTGGTTATGGAATTGGGATGCTGGTTATATTGGTTGGGCAATGGAAGGCCGTTCTCCATCTTCTCCTGCTGTGGCAGGACCCTTTAATAAGGATAATTCAGTCAAATTACATATTGGAGGTTGGAAAGAGATTGCTGGAAATACGGCAATGACTAATAATGTTAAGCGTATTACATTGAAATTTCCATCGTCTGTAGAAGTAGGAGAAGGATTAACTCCATCAGCACATTTACACATGGATTTATTGGTAGCACTAGGAGCTCATGCTAGTGGACACAGTGGTCATGGTGGTAGCCATATGCATCATCAGGTAGATTTCTCAACAGAATATTCGGTTCATAGTCCTGCTGCTGGTAAAGATATTGGTGAAAATCTAGAGGGAGCATTTGAAGTACATCATGTACACCAATAAACTGTATTTCCCATGATTAATTATCGTGTTTTCAAAGCATCTCTAGCCATTTATTGGTTAGGGGCTTTCACCCTGGTGACGCTAACAGGCTGTATTAAAGATATACCTAATGAGGCGACTAATCCTTATTTCTTTGAAAAACCAGTTGGTTTTCCAGAACCAACCTATACTTTCTACAACAATGAGTTAACTGAAGATGGGTTTAAATTAGGGAAGAAGTTATTTTTTGATCCGATGCTATCTATAGATGGGACGGTTTCTTGCGGAAGTTGTCATATTCAATCTACAGCCTTTGCAGATCAACAGTTGCATCATATTAGTGTAGGCGTTCAGAATAGAGTCGGTATTCGGAATGCTTTACCCTTGTTTAATCTAGCTTTTTACAAAGAGTTTTTTTGGGATGGTGGGGTCACTCATTTGGATTTTGTTCCTATCAATGCCATAGAGAGTCCCTTTGAGATGGATGAAACATTATTGGGGGTATTAGAGAAATTACGTCTTTCTAAAGAATATCCAGCCTTATACGAAAAGGCATTTGGTACCACGACTATCAATACAGGATTGACCATGGATGCTTTAGCTCAATTTATGAATAGAATGATTTCGGCTAATTCTAAGTATGACCAATCATTGAAAGGAGAAGTAGAATTGACAGAAAAAGAACAAAGAGGGTTGCAATTATTCAATGAGCACTGCGAAAATTGTCACAGTGGTATTTTGTTTACCAATCAAGAATACCACAATAATGGAATTAGTACGGTTTTTCCTGACTCAGGGAGAGCATTGATCTCTGCTAATAATATGGATATAGGTAAATTTAGAGTACCTAGTTTGCGTAATATTGATCGGACATCGCCGTATATGCATAATGCTAAATTTCAGACATTGGAAGAGGTGCTCGAACACTACGCCAATGGAGTGCAACAGTCGGCTACTTTAGACAGCCGACTGATATTACCTAATGGCACATTGGGGATTCCACTAAATCCCCAACAACAAGCAGATATTATTGCGTTTTTGAAAACACTGACCGATTTTGATTTTATCAACGATCCATTATTTTTCAAAGACTGATAGTATATATAATTTCTGAAAGGAAATAAATGTGAATGTGAATGTTCAGAAAGTAGTGCCCACAAGGGGTGCTACTTTTTTTTATTCCTGCTCTAAGTAGGTGTTTTTAATCCAATTACTTACTTTTGTGCATTAATTTAAACATACAAAAGTATACATAAGCAGATTTAATCATGGCAAAAAAAGAGCAAAACCTATTTCAGGAAATCGTATCACACTGCAAAAAACTAGGATTTATCTATCAATCGTCAGAGATCTATGGCGGACTTAGTGCGGTCTATGATTATGGTCCATATGGTGTCTTGCTCAAAAATAATATCAAACAATATTGGTGGAAATCTATGGTGCAGATGCACGAAAATATAGTAGGATTGGATTCTGCTATTTTTATGGAACCAACTGTATGGAAAGCTTCAGGACACGTAGATGCTTTCAATGATCCATTGATTGATAATAAAGATTCTAAAAAACGCTACCGTGCCGATCATTTGATTGAGGATTATATTCAAAATAAAATCCAAAAGAAGATTGATAAAGATGTAGCGAAAGCTGAGAAACGCTTTGGAGATGCTTTTGATAAACAAGAGTTCTTATCTACCAATGGTCGTATTCTAGAGCGTCAAGCTAAAATTGATGCCATTCTGGAGAGAATGGAGACAGCCTTGAGCACAGGAGATTTAGTAGATCTAAAGGCTCAAATCGAAGAGTTAGGAATTGTTTGCCCTGTATCAGGTACCAAAAACTGGACAGATGCTCGTCAGTTCAATTTGATGTTTTCGACTCAGGGAGGAGGAGCCACTAGCGATGATGTACTTTACTTACGTCCAGAAACTGCACAAGGTATTTTTGTCAATTTCTTGAATGTACTCAATACCTCTCGTCAGAAGGTGCCTTTTGGTATTGCCCAAATAGGAAAAGCTTTCCGTAACGAGATAGTAGCCCGTCAGTTTATCTTTCGTATGAGAGAGTTTGAGCAAATGGAAATGCAGTTTTTTGTACGTCCAGGCGATCAAAAGAAGTTCTATGAGTATTGGAAAGAAGCTCGTATGAAATGGCATTTAGCATTAGGAACGCCAGCAGATAAACTAAAATATCATGACCATGCTGCTTTAGCACATTATGCAGATATGGCTTTGGATATTGAGTTTGAATTTCCATTTGGATTCAAAGAGCTAGAAGGAGTTCATTCTCGTACTGATTTTGATTTGAGTGCACACCAAGAGCATTCTGGGAAGAAACTACAATATTTTGATCCAGAACTAAAGGAAAGTTATGTACCTTATGTAGTAGAAACATCTGTAGGATGTGACCGTATGTTCTTGTCTGTATTGAGCCAAGCATACCAAGTAGATCAAGTACCTGATGCTAATGGAAAATTACAAGAACGTGTTGTATTGCGTCTTCATCCAGCTATTGCTCCTATCAAATGTGCGGTATTGCCACTGGTCAAAAAAGACGAAAAATTGACTAGCAAGGCAAGAGATATTTTTAATCAAATCAAATATTCTTTTGAATGTCAATATGATGAAAAAGATTCTGTAGGAAAACGTTATAGAAGACAAGATGAGTTAGGTACTCCATATTGTATTACAATTGATGAACAAACGATTGAAGACAATACGGTCACGATTCGTGAAAGAGATAGTATGGCACAAGAGCGTGTTTCTATTGATGCCGTAGAGCAGATTATACGTCAAAAGGTTGATATGCGTACGCTATTGCAACAATTGTAGGCCCTAAAAAGACGTTAAAGTTATTTTTTAGAGAACTTCTAAGCCCTCAAAATCAACATCTAATAAAAAAAATCGTATTTTTGTGGGTGATGTTCAGTACTTATGGTTATATATTGTTATAATAATGAACATTATGATCCTATTTGGATTTCAAATAATAGAAAACGACCCAACGGAGTGTTACTAAACCACTTCAACATATAGATAGATCAATACAGCCATGAAAATACATGAATTAATAATTTATAGCCTGAGTTTTTTTGTAGTAGTAGCCTGTGGTACTACCAAAGGAGCAAGCAAAACAGATACGGTAGACAGTAAGCCTACCACTACAACTGGGGGAGCCGACGACGACTATGATGGCGTAGCAAACTCAGAAGATGCTTGCCCTTATATCTATGGTACTGCACGTACAAATGGCTGTCCTGATGCGGATGGAGACGGTTTGCGTGATTCAGAAGATGTTTGTCCTGACAATAAAGGATTTGCGAATCTTAAAGGTTGTATAGATAGAGATTATGATGGTATCATTGATCCAGAAGATAAGTGTCCAGATGCTTATGGCGAGAATCTATTAGGTTGTCCTGATATGAGCGAAGAAGATGCAGATGGTGATGGGGTCAATAATGATGTAGATGCCTGTCCTGATTTGGCGGGTTGGTTTACAGCCGAAGGATGTCCTGATAGGGATGGAGATGGTATTCGAGATGATATAGATGCATGTGCCGATATGTTTGGAAGTTCAGAATATAACGGTTGTCCTTTACCTAAGTCAACAGTACAAGACCTACTCAACCAGTATGGTAATCCTTCTAAGATGCAAGGAGTGTCCGAAAAAGGATATTATAGAGGTCTAGATGGTAAAATCTATGATAGAGACGATATGGTTATTAGTGTAGTAGGAGGTGATATAGTGGGACAGTCTGGAGACATTATGACGGCTAGTGCTAACTTTTTTGTAGATGAGTCTGGAGATATTCGCAATGAAAATGGGCAATTGGTCCAGTTGGATGAAGATAAATATTTGTTTATACAAGGCGTAGGAGTATTATCCAATGCTTCTGGACAAAAACGTCCAATTAATCCGCTTGGTCGTAAAGGTGGTAGTGGTGTTAAATTTGGTCAGCAAAGTGGCGGAGGGAGCATTACAGTAGGCGGAAATCAAGATGGAACGACTACTCCTTATGATGGTGGTAACCCTTACAATAGAGGCAATGGGCAAGATGTAGATCCTAGTAACAATAATATTTACAATAATAACCCGACTAATTACCAGCCTTTGTCACCAGCAGAAGCAGCGGATTGTAATCGCATTGATTTGGCGTCATTGAGAGCAGCTATTTATTTTGATTACGATGCTTCTAGAGCTGAATCTAACTCATTGCGTCAGCTCAATAGAGTAGTAGATGCCATGCGTAAATGTGCTTCTCTAGAGCTGCAAGTAGCAGGACATACCGATGCAGATGGAGGTGATGGATACAATACTATGTTATCAGAAAAGAGAGCAAAATCAGTATTGAAATACATCAAAGGACAAGGGATTAGTGATACTCGCCTGAAATATAATGGCTATGGGGAGAAATATCCTATTGCACCCAATAGTACAGAAGAAGGAAAACAAAAAAATAGACGTGCTGAAATACATGTTTCAAGAGCACAATAAAATATAGATATAAACAGTCTAAAACAGGAGTATTGTTAAATGAACAATGCTCCTGTTTTTTTTCTTAGAGCTTCTTACTCTGGAAGTTAAAAAAGAAGTCGAATAAACTAAAGATAAGGTAGAAATGCCTTTTTTTTTTTAGCTTTGGGGCGAACTAAAACCAATGTACATGGTAGCAATTATACCTGCATTTCTTACCGCTTTTTTGATTACTTACTTTGCCATTCCATCTATTATTCGGATTGCAATAGAGAAAAATTTAGTAGATGAACCTGGAGAACGACGCTCTCATAGCCAAAGCGTTCCCACTTTGGGAGGTTTAGGAATTTTTGCAGGACTAATTTTTGCGACTACTTTTTGGATCCCATTTGACTTTTGTACCTACCCAGATCACAAGTATGTACAGTACATGCTTTGTGCTTTTTTGATTATATTTCTCATTGGGGCAAAGGATGATATTATTCCACTGTCTCCAATCAAGAAAATAGGTGGGCAAGTTTTAGCTGCTTTTATGTTGGTTTACTATGCAGACATCAGGATTTCAAATCTGTATGGTATATTAGGAATACAAGAAATTCCTCCATGGCTAGGATTTTGTTTGACCATTTTTAGTATTATAGTGATCATTAATGCACTGAATTTGATTGATGGGATTAATGGGCTTTCGGGGACAATAGGGATTATTATATGTCTCACTTTTGGAGGCTGGTTTTATCTAGCAGGCCGCTTGGATTTAGCTGTTTTGGCAGCAGCTATGGCAGGGGCATTAGTCGCTTTTTTACGATACAATATTGCCTCTGAAATATTCATGGGAGATACAGGGTCCTTGCTAGTAGGTCTAGCAGCATCTATTTTGGCATTAAGTTTTATACAAGCCAATACTCCTACAGTCGCTACTTATGAAGCTTTTGTTGATAATGCTTATAGTGTAGAGTCTGTACCAGCGGTAGCGATTGGAATTTTAATCATTCCTTTGTTTGATACCCTACGAGTTTTTACTTTGCGAGTACTAAAGAGGCGTTCTCCTTTTAGCCCAGATCGTACCCATATTCATCACTTGCTACTAGACTTAGGGTGTAGTCATTTACAAGCCACAGCGATATTAGGTTTAGTGAATATTGTTTTTGTAGTATTGGTTTTTCAGTTACAGTCTATCGGAACTCTAGAACTGATGCTGTTGGTATTTGGTTTGGCAATTTCACTGACAGGCCTGGTGCAGTTTTTATTGTCAAAACAAAAAAAAGAACAGCATGCTTAACGCTTTAGCTGTATTTCTGGGAGGAGGACTCGGGAGTCTATGTCGTTATGGGCTGACCTTTTTTTGGCAAGAAACGACTATGCCTGTTGCCACTTTAGTAGCAAATATATTAGCCTGTTTTTTATTAGGTTTTCTGACGAGCTACTGGACTAAAAATAATGGTGTTTCTGATGTATGGAAGTTGCTATTCGGGACAGGGTTTTGTGGTGGTTTTAGCACCTTCAGCACCTTTTCTAAAGAGGTCGTGTTATTACAGGAAGAACATATTTGGATACAGGCGGTTTATTTGGTCTTGAGTATTGCTTTGGGCGTTTTTGCTGTTTGTTTGGGAATAATGGTAGCCCAATGGGGAGAAAATCTATAGCCATTTAACAATATTGTTCTTAAAAAACTTGAAAAAATTAAAGAATATAGTATCTTAATTTTTCAAAACAAGCTAAAAATACACAACCGTTTGCATAACCCACCAAACAAATGAATAATACGCTGAATACTCCTTTTAAGAAGAAGGCTAGGGAAATAATCACTAGTACGTGGTTCAATATGTTAATTCTGGCATTGATTGTAGTCAATGGTGTTCTTATTGGTGTACAAACTTATGATACTTGTCCTCCTAGTATTGAGTATATACAACTGACTATCTTATTGATATTTGCAGGAGAGGTTTTCTTACGGTGGAAAGGGCGTTTGAGTACAGAAGCCTATTTTGCTGATCGATGGAATATTTTTGATATTTTTATAGTAGCTATCGGAATTATACCAGAAGTAGCAGGGATTTTATTCCCTAATATGAGCGAGACGGAGAATGGGATTTTTGCGACCCTAAGAGTATTGCGTATCGTTCAGTTGACCCGTTCCATCCGAGCGATAGAAGAGTTGAGGGTACTAATTGGGGTATTACTAAAGTCTATCAAATCCCTTTCTTACATCGCTGTCTTATTCTTGCTGATCATGTATATCTATGCAATAGTAGGAGTAACTTTATTCAAGAACAAGAACTACGATAACTCTGAGCACCTAGAACTAACGATTAGCAATCCAGATCCTTATGGAGACATCTGGGAAGCATTTTTTACTTTGTTTAGGATACTAACAGGGGAAGATTGGACGGATTTGCGTTATAATCTATTGGATAATAAATATACTACAGCGAATGGCGATTCTGTCCCAGGACAATCTAATTTTACAGTTACGTTCTACCATGTATCTTGGATGGTAATAGCAGCTTATTTATTAGTGAACTTGGTTGTAGGAGCTATTGTTAATAACTTTCAGCTGGTGCTAGATGCCAAACGAGAAGAGGAAGAACAATTTAAAAAACTCAGAGAAAAACAACTGCGTGCTGAACGTGGAGAAGATGATACTGATGTAGATGATGGTGATGATGACAACGACGACGATGATACACCACCTAAGCGTAAAATAACAAAGCGTCCTAAAGTATAGACTAAGAGTATGTTTAGCCAACATTCAAATGATAGAACCTCAAAAAAGAGCCATGGCATCCACTTGTGGTTCATTTCATTCAGTACTCAAAAGTGAGGCTCAATTAGCAAAAAAAATACTATTTTGTTTTGCTGTATTCAGAGGTTCAGTGGACCTCTGAATACAGCGTTTATATACAAAAAATATAATTTCAAACATGCTCTAAGCAAAAAAGCCACCTCATATTATGAGGTGGCTTTTTTACTCCAAAATTTACTCTTCTGTAGAAGTAGTACTGCTCGGATTTTCTTCTTCCCAAATCAATTGGGCTTCTTTTTTTGCTTCCAATCGACATTTTTGATCTGCTTTATCAAGATAAGCATTTTTGAGTTCTTGTACTCTAGCGGATACGTTTTCGGTATCAGTACCCCCTCCTGAAAAAGCGGTCAAGGAAATAAAACTAATAGCTAAAACCAGCGAAGCGAATAAAAATTTATATTTCATAATATAGTTATTGGTTAGACGAGTTAATTCATATCCATAGTAGGAATAGCGGCTTGGACTTGAGCTTTCTCTATCGAATCTTTGTAAAAGGTAATATATTCATCCATTTTGTCTTCACAGTTAGTTGCGGCTTCCTGCTCTAATGTGCTTTGCATGGCTTCAAATTGTTGTTGAGCTTTCGTTTCAACCTCCTCAGGAGAGAGCGTCGGGCCACCACCACAGCTACCGAGTAGAAGTAGAATGCTCAATAAAGGACCTATTTTTTTCATAGTGTGTATTTATATAAGTTGGTTTTCAAAATATCGTTCTAGTTTCTGAGTCGAATTGGGAGGTAACTTATGTTGCAATTTAGCAATTGTTTTGAGTTGTTTTTGTACAAATTTTTGATGAGCAAGACTGGTCGGCTGAAATGGTTTATGAGCGGCAGCGTGCCGTAGTTTTTCTACAGCAGCACGTGTTTTGTCTTCTTTGTCGGATAAATAGTGTGTGGCAAACAAATCCCAGATATAGTCAATGGCAATGGTGTTGGGGTGAGTCAAATCTTTTTCGTAAAAACGATAGTCTCTTAGATCATCCTGCATGATTTCATAAGCAGGGAAGTAATGCATATAGTCATAATGTTCGATAAGCTGATGAATGGCAAGTAATAAGGTAGATTTACTAATTTGATTTTCCACAAAACCATCCTTGAGATGTCTGATGGGACTAACCGTCAGAACAACTTGTAAATGGGGGCGTTTTTCTTTGAGATAGAGCAGTAATTTACTCATTTCTTGTACAATCTCTGTGACAGTTAGTCGTCTTCGTCTAAATTTAGACCGAGGCACTCTATGGCAATTACTGACGACTTTATTGGTTTTTCTAAGTTCATATACCCAAGCGGTCCCAAAAGTTAGGCATAGAACCGTAGTATTTTTGAGATGTAGTCGTGCTGTATCCAACTGCTCATTAATCTGGTGAAGCATTGAAGCAGCCGATAGGTTAGAGAATGAACTATGATGTTGGAAACTATTCCATACTCCTTTATGCTCGAACAAATCTTTTTTTTCAAAAGTATAATTGTTCAGCAATAAGGCAAGACTGTTGCGAATCGAAAATGGATTGTAGAGCACACCAAACGGATTGATACACGTCTTGTAGAGTCTTTCGTCTAGTTTAGTAGCAACATTCTGTGCAAAACAGGATCCCATAGACAAGATTGTATCCTCGTATTTAATCTGAAAAGAAGGCTTCTCAATCGTAATGTCTGTCTTTAGTTTTAGCATAACCCAACCAATGAATGAAAATAGTAGTTTTAGAATTAGGAGACAAGCTACAAAACTAAGGGATTGGTTTATAGTCTTGTCTAAAAAAAGCACAAAGTTTTTTTTGTACCTTTGTGCCTTCTAGGAGTAGATGTTATTACAAATGATAGGATACACCGTCTAAAGAATAATTTTTTTAGTGCGAAATCATTCGACTGACTACTGAATTGTAATAGCGTCTAGGTAATAATGATTAGTAATTATACAAAATGACAATGAAATCTAATAGAACAATAGCGACTATCTTTGCCTTGGTATTCTTGATGACAAGCATCGAAATACATGCACAATTTTTGAAGCCTAAGTTTGGTCTTAGAGCGGGAATGAATATTTCGACCATGTTAGGACCGCAGGAAACGGGTACATCTGAAGGAAACCGTACGACAGTCCTTATTGGAGTGGCAGGAGGAATTAAATTGCCTCTGAATGAACGAATTGGTTTGATTGCGGAAGTGAGTTTTGTCCAAAAGGGGAGCTTTTATTTTAAAGAAGCAGAAAATTCATTTTTGAAATTGCCTGAGTTCAATTCTCAACAACCAATTACTTATGGTTACACCAATACAGGAGGAACTTTTACGAAGCGAACAGATAAAAACTACAAGAAACGAGTTGGGATGAATGTAATCAATGGTTACATTGAAGTTCCTGTTCTTTTTTATGCTGAAGCGATTGATGATAAACTAGAGTTTGAATTTGGACCTAGTATTGGATTTTTGATTTCATCACAAGCATTAGGAACACTTAAATTTGGTCCAGAAGATGTCTTAAATGCAGAAGAACCTGATGCAGCTTCGTTTATGGAAATGGACTTGGATTATAAGTTTATTCAAGACAATCTTGGAGATGCCTATGATCCAACGGTTCGTACAGCAAAAATTGATGGTTCTACACAATCTTACCCAACTGGACCATCTGCCTACTATTTTACAGACGAAACAGAGAGAGGAACGCAGAATCGATTTAGCACGGTAGATTTTGGGTTGCAATTTGGGGCGTCGTACTATTTTAGCAAAGGATTGAAACTAGGATTTAGACTCAACTATAGTTTATTAGACATCACAGTAGATAAATACGATCATTCATTTACAGAACTTAATGAAGATGGTACCTACAAAGCATTGAATCACAGAGATGCTAATTTTGGATGTCAGATATTTGTCGGACTTCAGTTCTAAAAAATTATATCTAGGATAGATAAACATTTGGCGTAGTGCTATTGTATATAGTATAGGCAGTTAATCAAGGATTTCCATTTAGAGTATGGTTAAAAATTAAGTTCTTCAAAATCAACGATTTGGGCGAAAATGAATTGATTTTGGATTAAATAAGCCTCTTTTTGAGTTTGATAGCCTTAGCTATCATGACTCAAAAAAGGTGTAATTGAATTCTAAATCAAACATTTGCAGCTTGAAGTTAATTCTTAAACATGCTCTTAAGAAAATTAATAGTGTGATTCTTTTTGTCTGACTATTTAGGTTACAGTGTACTTAGGAGCGATTTGAGAATAGTTTTTGATACACTCCGTATTATTATTACACCAAAATCAAAATCAAAGCATGTTTAAACTGAAGAAAATCAAAAAGAAAGTCGATAAACAATTGAAAAAGCAATACGAAAGATTGGAGGATCGATTTTTGGGAATTGAGAATACACTCTATAATGGATTGGAGGACAGACTTTCTTCTCTAGAAGAAAAATTTGATCGCTTAACAGAATTATTGACAGACAAAGAAGTAGCTACAGCAGCTACCAATACCACTAATTCAAAGAAGAAAAAAAAGAAAGCAACAGATCCAAAAGTGACCACAAAAAAATCCAATAAGAAGGAAAGTAAGTTACCTAAAGTAAAGCCGACTAAAACTAAAGTCGAAAAGCGGATTGAAATTGCTGCTAAGAGAGATTTGAGTGAAATACGAGGTATTGGTAAAAAGATTGCGGAGAAACTCAGAGCAGAAGGAATCAATACTTTTGGTCAAATAGCAGGATTAACCAAAAAAGAAATCAGTGCTATTGACGAAAAAATACCTGGTTTTGCAGCTAGATACGAGCGATATGAGTGGGGTAAACAAGCAAAAGATTTGCAATAAATACCACCAATAGTAAACAAGCGAATAAAGAATTATGCAAAAGGTCATTCATCTGAATGACCTTTTGTCATTAAAATTTGGTTTTATTCTCAAATAATAGTTATTTTAGTTGCTAGACAAGTTTTTAAACAAGTTCTAACAATAGACATTATTACGAAACTATTCGTAATAATGTTTAATCAAAGATTGTATTTTCATTACAAACCCACATAATAATATACCATATAATGGCAAGACCTACACTTAGACTGTATGATGGATACCGTCATACGTCACCACATTTGAAAGATGATGTCAAAGACTTGCAAACCCTGTTGAAAGGATTGGGGTACCGTGTTTATCCTGATGGAGAGTACGGACCTTATACCGAAAACGTAGTACGTCTTTTCCAAGCATCAAAAGGATTAGGTGCAGATGGTGTAGTAGGGCCATATACTTGGTCTTTATTGCTTAAGCGAGTACCACCTAAGAACCCTGCAACTACTTTTCAGACTACTTACTCGAAGTGGGATAGAACATTACTCAAGCAATTGGAAGAAATCAAACGCTATGAGTCAATTGTCAAGAAAGTAGCTTCTAAGTATGGAATTCCACCTTCTATTATAGCGGGCTTAGGTTCTAGAGAATCACATTGGGGATTGGCATTGACTCCTCCAGGCCCAGGTGGGACAGGAGATCATGGACATGGTCGTGGGTTACTCCAAATAGATGACCGATGGCATGTTCCTTTCATTCAGTCTGGTAAATGGGCGAATGGGGCAGATAATATCATATATGGTGGAGCAGTGCTCAAAAACTGTATGGATTATTTCGTCAAAAAAGGTAACTGGAAAATGAGTTTTCAGCTAATCAGAGCAGGGGTAGCAGGATACAACTGTGGACCAAGAAGAGCTTTCGATGGCTACAAAATTGGCTATGGAGTAGATTATTATACTACTGGTAGAGATTATTCTAAAAATGTAATTGAACGAGCAGGATGGTTCCAGTTGCACGGATGGCAATAATTAGTTAGTATTATATTCTAACGAATTTTATATATTTTGAATAGTTCTAGTAGACACCGTTTCTACTAGAACTATTTTTTTTTGTATTTTAGAGATTCAAACCTTTTTATTATGAAAACACTTTTAGTACTTTTTATTTTTTTTCCTATGTGGCTAATAGCACAGGCTCCAATTAATGCTTGTATGCAATTGGATAGCAATGTAGTGGTCGTTATTGGTTCATCTACAGCAGCTGGAACAGGTCCTTCGGTACGAGATAGTGCCTGGGTGAATCGTTATCGAGCCTATGCTCAGCAGATTAGTCCGAACAATCAAGTGATTAACTTAGCGATAGGAGGAACGACCACCTATCATATTATGCCAGATTGGTTTGTGCCAGCAGCGGGTAAGCCTGCTACCAATCCTAATAATAATATTTCGGAAGCAATTCGGCTTGGAGCTGATGCTATTATTGTGAATATGCCTTCGAATGATGCTGCTTTTGGTTTTACCCCAGCTGAGCAAATGACTAATTTTAGACTATTGGAAGCAGTCGCGGACAGTGCTGGCATACCTATTTGGATTTGTACAACACAACCTCGAAACTTTAGCAATACACAAAAGAATATACAGTTAGCAGTAAGAGATTCTATTTTGAATGTTTTTGGTCCCTTTGCGATTAATTTTTGGAGTGGAACAGCCTCTAATAATAATGATATACTACCACAGTATGATTCTGGAGATGGTGTTCATATGAACAATGCTGGGCATCGATTACTAGTGAATCGAGTTATTGCAGAAGATATATTGGCTTTGATAGCTGATACCGCTACTTTTTCAGATCAAGGAATGGTCCATTTAGCAGCAGATTCAACTAGTATTTGTGGAGATAGTAGCCAACGGATTCAGTTGGTTGTAGGCAATACAGGAGTGCGATTGGGGAAACAAAGTACGATACATTTTTCGATTCAAAACTTACAAAATGGAATAACAACAGATTCTGTTTTTGTACTAATAGACACTTTGGAAGCCTGCCAACTGGATACGATAGACTTTTTTCTGAATACAACAGAGGCGACTCAATTACGGATTCAGGCTTACTTTGATAGTTTGGATGCTATTACAAGTAATGATACGAGTCAAACGATTTCGATTTTTACTAAAGGGTACCCTTTTATTGATGTACAGCACGATACGGTTTGTTTGGGAGATTCGAGTACCCTACGTGCTAACGGTGCTATAGGGGATACTATTTTGTGGTATGATGCTCCTGTAGGAGGACATATCGTGAATGGTGGTGATGTATTGGGCATTAATAGTTTAGGGGGGAATCAAACCTACTATGCAACCAGTGTGCGAGGCAATTTATATTTTGATGCTTCGCTCAAAACCCCTGTTAGTACGACCACAAACTGGAATGGAATTATGTTTGATATAGTAGCCCAGGACACTATTTGGATAGATAGCCTAGCAACAAAAATAAATACATTAGGGAACCAAAACGTAACGGCATATTATCGGAATGGTAGCCATGTGGGGTATGAAAATACAAGTACAGCTTGGCAATTGTGGGGAGTTGCTGCAATTCAAAACGCTGTTGCGGGAACGTTTCAGATACTAGATTACAGCGACCAATTGTTGTATCCTAATGATACCCTAGCCATTTATTTGCATTTACAAACAGGGGGGGAATTGTCTTATCTCAATACAGGTACAAGCGTTTTGTATAGCAATCCTGAATTACAAATATTAGGGGGGACAGGAATTACCCATACATTTGGAACTACATATACCCCTAGAAACTGGGCAGGAGAAATATTTTATCATCATGGCTACAATCCTGATGGCGATTGTGCTACACCTAGAGTTCCTGTATCAAGTATTGTTTCTGTACCTAATCTTGATTTAGGAGCGGATACTACTATCTATCATACAGATAGCCTAATACTGACTGCGACGGGGGCTTTTAGTACCTATAATTGGAACATAAATAATACAACTGGTAATAATATTCAGTTGGATGGTACTAATCTACAGATTGGGCTTAATACTATTGTATTAGATGTAATAGATCCATACGGATGTTCGACTAGTGATACCATAGTGGTTAATTTTAGTCTCAATACAACACTTGAATCAATAGACAATGAATTGCAAATACAGTTGATACCTAATCCATCATCAGGTGATTTACAACTGATAGGAGATATTTCGGAAGACTTAGTAATAGAGTTGTACACGAGTACAGGTGTACAGATAGCAGTTCCATATCAACCTAATAGTGCCGTACTACATTGGGGCGATTTACCTAAAGGGGTTTATTTTGTACGCTTGAAGCAGAATGAACAACAAAAAACTCAAAAGTTGTTATTATATTAAGAGCATGTTTAAAAATTAACTTCAAGCTGCAAATACTCTAATAGCTATTATCACGAATAAAGGTAGTTTGTATCGTGTTAGTAATAAAATCCACTGAATGAAATTTGAGTACCAGACAGAAATAAAATAGACAATGAAGAAAATAGATGTATTAGTAATCGGTTCGGGAGTAGCTGGACTAACGATGGCAATCAAGTTAGCAGAACGACACCCAGAGCAAAAAATTTGTGTCTTGACCAAGACCAATAAAGAAGAATCCAATACACGCTATGCTCAAGGAGGTGTAGCAGCAGTATGGGATTTTGAAACTGATTCATACAAAAAACATATAGAAGATACCTTAGATGCGGGGGATGGACTTTGTGATACCAATGCCGTAGATATTGTTGTCAAAGAAGGTCCTATCCGTGTTAAAGAATTGATTGATTGGGGCACTCGATTTGATAAAGAAAAACACTCTACCGATTATGATTTGGGTAAAGAAGGAGGTCATTCTGAAAATAGAATTTTGCACTATAAAGATTTGACAGGATGGGAAATACAACGTGCTCTCAACGAAAAGGCAAAGAGCTACCCCAATTTAGAGTATTATGATTATTACTTTGCCATAGATCTGATTACGCAACATCATTTGGGACGAAATGTGACAAGATTGACACCTGATATTAAGTGTTATGGGGCGTATGTACTGAACACAAAGACACGTGTTATCGAAACCTTTTTAGCTAAAATTACGGTGTTGGCTTCAGGTGGAGCAGGACAGGTGTATAAAACGACTACTAATCCAAGTATTGCTACTGGAGATGGTATGGCAATGACCTATCGGGCCAAAGGTAGAGTAGAAAATATGGAGTTTGTTCAGTTTCATCCGACCTCTCTATTTAATCCAGCGATTGAAAATCCAGCTTTTTTAGTATCAGAAGCTGTTCGAGGCTTTGGTGCGATTCTTCGTACCCCCGAAGGAGATGAATTTATGCAAAAGTATGATCCTCGCAAATCATTGGCTCCACGAGATATTGTTGCTCGAGCAATTGATAATGAGATGAAGATGCAAGGAAAAGATTATATGTCCTTGGACTGTACACATCTAGAGAAAGAAGGTTTTTATAGTCATTTTCCTACTATTTATGATAAATGTATGAGTTTAGGCATTGATCCTATGAAAGATTATATTCCTGTAGTACCTGCGGCACATTATATATGTGGAGGGGTGAAAGTAGACGACTATGGACGAAGTTCTATTCAGTATCTGTATGCTTGTGGAGAATGTAGCTGTACAGGGTTGCATGGAGCCAATCGGCTCGCATCCAATTCATTGTTAGAAGGGTTAGTCTATGCCGAAAGAGTAGCCAATGATATTTCGGCTCGCATCGAAAGTATCGAATTTCAGGAAGGAATTCCTGATTGGGATGCTACTGGAACTACTGATCCCAAAGAATTAGTTCTGATTACGCAGAGTATCAAGGAGTTGAAAGAAATTATGAGTAGTTATGTTGGTATTGTCCGTTCGAGTGTTCGTCTCAAACGAGCATTTGACCGTCTGCATATTTTGTATGAAGAGACCGAACGACTCTATATGACAACGACTATTTCACCACAGCTATGTGAGTTGCGTAATCTTATTACGGTTGCCTATATGATTACCCGTTCGGCTGCTACTCGCAAGGAGAGCCGCGGGTTGCACTATACTACAGATTATCCTGACAAAAATGAATTCTTAGAAAGTACACTGATATAAATATAAGTCCATGAAACCTTATTGCTCTCTTTTTCTATTGGTCAGTCTGTTTCTATTGCCATTCTTATCTTGGGCACAGCAATTGGATTATTTTGTAGCTCCAACACACACTAACAAAATAGTCGCTATAGGGGATCATCTATGGATGTGTACTAATAGTGGATTAGTGCAACTAAATCTAGAAGGAGAAGTGATTAAGCATCATCATATCCAAGCTGGTTTTTTAGTAGGACTAAATAATATAGATTATCTCTTTCAGGATAAACAAGGAAAGTTATATGCACGGGTTTATAATATAACGGGAGATGATCATGTCGTGTATCAAAAAAATGAGGAAGATTGGGTACGTTCAGAGAAATATAGCCAAAAGCATATTTTTTTATTACCCTTCAATGAAGGTCATTTTGGCTATTATGACAAGAAAAAAAAGGCTGTTTTTATAGAACAAGAAAAAGGCTGGCTCAAAAAGAAGGTTACTATCCAATGGTATGAGGATGAAGTAGAGGAGGAGCTGGCGATGAATCCATTGATACTAAATAGTGCTGTTTATATAGAAAAAAGTGATGAACTTTGGATCACTAGTCACCATGGTGTATTTCGTTTGACAGCAGGTAAAATAAAAAATTATAAGTGTAGTAGTATAGATCTTAAAATGATTAATAACCTGTGTCAGGATAACTTGGGGAATGTCCATCTTTTCACTTCTTATTGGGGAGTATACTATATTTTAGACACAGAAGCAGATACATTTCAGCTTTGTTCTGAAGAAAATACATACACGGTGACATTGTTTATAGGGAAGGATAAAACCGTCTATAAATTAGATAGAAAAAATCACCAAATTCATGAATTTGGTGATGCTAATAATCGGCTAAGTTATTTAGGTGATATGAATCCTGAAACTTGGGCAGCAAAGGACAGGGTAATAGATGGCATAGCAGATAAAAATGGTACATTATGGTTAGCGACTTTTAATGGAAATTTATATCAATCCAATGAAAATAGTTTTCGATATATTAGCTTGATAGATAGCTTAGCATACGAACGACAACGAAAATTATGTGGAGCAGATATACTGCTTTCAAAGGATGAAAATGTATTAGTAGCAGGGGTGGAGTATTTTAAAGGAAATAGTGCTTTCTTAAATACTACTAATGCTGGACAGAAGGTTTCTTTGTTTGATAAATTCACAGAGAAAGAAAATTTTTTCTTTGCAGCAGCAATGTCTTCTATTACCGCTATAGATGTGCCACTGGAAATGACGTTAGAGCATATTTCTAAAAATTACGACTTGGATAAGATATTGTCAGAAGAATATTATTTGAAGTATGCTTATTATGATGCAGAGCGAGAGTGTATTATTTTTTGTAATGGGGATGCAACTTGCTATATAATATCTCCTGAAGGAATAGTTGCTCGTCAAGACTATGATAGCCATCAGGACAAATGGTTGTGGGGCTTTTTTGCGAAAATGTATTATAGTTCTACAACAGCTTCTTTTTGGATGTATAACTCAGTCGATTTTTATCGAACAACTCTACAAGGTGATACCATAGTGACCATCAATTTCGATTCTACTTCTTTTCCGATAGAAGAAGAAATAAGAGGTATTTATGAAGATCAGCAGCATCAAATCTGGGTACAAACAAAAGTCGCTGTTTATCGCTACACAAACAACCACTGGACTCGGTTTGATCATAAAGTACTTGGACTTAAAAAAGAACCATTACTTTTCGATGCCATATTTAGAGAAGATGCACAGGGCAATTTATTATTATTGACAAAGCAGGGACTGATAAAATGGGATGGTCAACAATGGTCTACAGAGCTGCTATGGAAGGGGGCGATTAAAAAAGCAAAACCAACCAAATTTTGGTTAGATGGAGATACTATTTGGATTGCAGGACTTCATCAGGGGGTGTATACTATTAATCGCAAAAATCCCAAACAAGTAACCATCATTTCGTCGACTTTAAGCATTGAAGATTGGTCAAAAGAAGAAAAAACAGCTGTTGTTTGGCTATTACTATCTTATGGGGAAGGGGTTTGTAAATATGTACCTTAAGAGCATGTTTAAATTTACCTTAATTTGTAATATGAAATCTCTTTTTTCACTACTTATCGCCTATTTTCTCCTCAATAGCTAGGGCTATTAAGCAAAAAATGAGGCTCAATTAGCAAAAAAATAGTACTCACATTATCAAAAAACATAATTTTAAACATCCTCTAAGAGCATAGTTAAATTTATCTCAATTTGCTCTGAAAAATAAGCACCTCACCAATAAAAAAGTGTGTATGAAACCACCATGCCTCTGTAATCAATAAGAATTTTATACATAAAGGAGGTTGACCTATTCTAAAGGGGTAATACTTTACCAAAATATGCCATAAAGAGCTTAGACAAAATAGACGAACTGGAAGAATAGTATCTACTAAATGCAAGCAGCTCAATGTAGTAGAGGTTTAGTAATGTTTTACCAACAATAGATGTAGTATAAATAGCCCATTTATACTATAGTATTATAGGTAATCTTGTTTTGTTTTGAAATGAAAAAACGGTATCTTTGACTAAATACCCTTGCCCCAAAATTAAGAAGTTGCTATGAAACAACTTCTATAATAGAATTTGTAGGTAGCAATACCTTTTTATAGAAAAAGCAGTAGTTATGGAAACGGCAACAAAGCTATGGTATCTCGATCAGTTCGATTTATTCAAAGAGCTGACACAGCGAGAGTTGATGGATTTAGCTAATATAATGGTACATAAGCAGTATAAAAAAGATGAGCCAATTATGTTCCCTTACAACTCCCGAAAGTTGGTGTACATGCTTAAAAATGGGTCGGTAAAGATTGGGAATTATACAGATACGGGAGAGGAAAATTTGAAATATTTACTGAATGCAGGATTCCTGTTTGGAGAAATGGCACTAGTAGATGGCAATTCAGAAGACTTTGCCATAGCTGTAGAAGATTGTACGGTTTGTTCTATTCGTGTGGAAGCGATTCAAGATTTTATGATGAAAAATAGAGGATTCAATGCCTCTATGTACAAACTGATAGGACTTCGATTGAGGAAAGTAGAATCCAAAATGGCTTCACTGATATTCAAAGACTCTCAGGCACGGATTGTAGAATTTCTAAATGATTTTGCAAATGACTTTGGTAAACAAAAAGAGAATGCTTTATTGGTCAAAAATTTACTAACTAATAAAGAGATCGCCAAACTCACTTTTACCTCTCGTCAGACAGTCAATAGTACCCTAAACAAACTAAAACGAAATGGGAATATTGACTTTGATGAAAAATATATCCGTATATTTGACCTACAAAACATCTAGAAACATCCAACAGATTTGGATAATGACAATGCTCTATGGGCAGGATCGAATATATCAATGGGAAAAGATAAACTAAGAAAATTTGCTGCTATACGGACATTTGATAATGTCTATAGCTCTAAAAACTTTACAGAAGCACTCGTCGTCAATAGCAAAGAGGAGGAATTAGATATTAGAGGGAAGTGGCGTGATCATTTTCAGAATGAACATCCACTTTTATTAGAATTGGCGTGTGGAAAGGGGCATTATGCGAGAGGATTAGGACAGCGTTATCCTCAAAAAAACTTTGTTGGAATTGACCTAAAAGGGAATCGGATTTGGAAAGGAGCTAGTGAAGCACTTGAAAATAACGAAACGAATGTTGCTTTTCTAAGAGCAAGAATCGAGTTTTTAGAACGTTATTTTGCTGAAGGAGAAGTTGACGAAATTTGGATTACATTCGCAGATCCTCAGCTCAAAAAAGAGCGAAAGCGACTTACGCACGCTCGGTTTTTAGCTATATACAAAAGCATACTCAAAAAAGATGGTATAGTTCACCTCAAAACGGACTCTACAGAACTCTATGACTACACGCTAGAAGTATTAGCAGAAGAAGGAATTACGCCAATTTATCAGAGCGATGATATTTACGGTGCGGAATTATATACTCCTGATCTTTCGATACAGACCTATTATGAAGAACTAAATCTAGCAAAAGGAAAGACCATTAAATACGTCAAATTCATCCTTTAAATGGACACCACATGTCAAATTTGATACATCGAACAGCCTATTTAGGCTGTTTTTTATTGATAGTAGGCCTCATTTGCTCCAAGTTTTTGACTACTATAGCTATGATTGTCCTATTATTAGGAGGGTTGAGGCATTTGGTTGAGACTAAGGATTACAAGCGTTTATTAAGCAACAAGACACACTTATTTACGATAGGACTTTTTGTTTTGATTTTGGGCAGTTCTTTAGTATCAGAGAATCAAGCAGAAAGTTGGACTCGAATTAGGATCGCACTTCCTTTATTAGTTTTACCGATTGCCTTTAGTACCTTACCTCTTTTTCGCAAAATTGATTACCAACGTATCTTGTCTATCTTTGTATACAGTATGGTTTTAGCCTGTATGGGAGTACTAGCGAATTACTTTACACATTTTGATGCAATGCAGGAAATACTCCGACAATCTGGAGCTATTCCAACACCTAATGGCGAACACATTCGTTTTAGTTTGATGATTAATATTGCTGTTTTTGCAGGCATTTGGCTCTGGCGAGAGCGATTTTATTGGAGAAAGGAAAAAGGGGAGAGAATAGGTTTATTGAGTAGTATTATACTATTAGTGTTATCGATTCATTTCCTTTCCGTACGTACAGGACTATTAGCTCTTTACACTACCGGAGGAGTATCTCTTCTAGCTTGGATTTTTTATAGGAAGAAATATGTGGTAGGGACAGGTATATTAATCGGGATGTTTATGATGCCTTATTTTGCCATACAATACATACCAAGTGTACGCATGAAGTACGAATTGACGATGTATAATATTCAGTTGTTCAATCGAGGAGAAGTAGGCGAATATTCAGATACACAACGTCTGTTATCTTACAAAGTTGCCTTAGATGTAGTAAAACAATCGCCTTGGGTAGGTGTTGGTATGGGAGATTTGTTAAGTGAGCAGGCGAGTATATACCAAAGAGATTACCCCAAACAGAAAGTAATGTACCCGCATAATATGTTTTTGACAATGTATGCGGCTACAGGACTGTTAGGTCTTTTCTACTTTTTAATCACGGTATTTGGTCCTCTATGGTACAAGAGGCAATACCAACATTATTTTTTACTAGCGTTCTATTGTATAATAGGATGTTCTTTTTTGACAGAAAATACGTTATTAGCAAGTGTAGGAGTTGCTATTTATACTTTTTTCTTAGGGTTGGCGGCTAGTGTACTAGAAGAAGAGCGGTTGGACTCTACTACTTAAGTTTATTGTCTTGATCTGGGAAAATAATAGTAGGTTCAAATCCTTTAGCTTCTTCAGGTGTCATTAATCCATACCCAATAATGATAACAACATCACCTACTTGGCATCTACGAGCAGCGGCTCCATTTAAGCAGATAATGCCAGAACCTCTTTCTCCTTCAATAATATAGGTTTCGATACGTTCCCCATTGTTATTATTGACGATTTGTACACGTTCCCCAACAATCATATTGGCAGCATCTACCAAATCAGCATCAATAGTAATACTACCGACATAATTTAGATTGGCTTCAGTCACTGTAGCACAGTGTATTTTAGAACGAAATGTTTGAATTAACATAGTTATATTTTAATGAAAAAGTCACCCTCCAATACATATAGAAGTATTGAATAAGAGTTGCAACAAATATCTATAAAAAAACAGCAATCCCCAAATAAAGTTTCAGTAATGTGTGAGAAAGCTTTACTTAGTAGGGATTGTTTTTATTTTTCAAGATATAGCAATATAAAATTTGGGCTGGGGTTCGCCGGAGTTAATCTAGTTTTCGTTAGTGGTTACAAAAATATCACTGCCAGTTGTTAACTGTCCAATATTATGAAAAATATTATGCTCGATTTTTAAATCACCATTTTCAAATCGCTCATAAGTATCAATAGATTCACCAATGAGGTCTTCTATTGCTACACCTGTACCAAAACCAGAAAAAATAGAGTTGTGATATTCTCCACCTGCATTATCTCGGAAAATTAGTGCAGCAGAGGTGTTGTTGCCTAAGGCAGTCACATTCCAGAACTCTGGTGTAGCCAAAGGCGTTCCTGTTTCGGGAGTAGTACCTCCATCATGCTCTCCTCCATTGTCAGCTTCAAGAGGATCTTGTAGGATCACAACAAATTGATTTAGTCCTCTATATCCTTCATCATAATCAATACCATCATCAGAAGAGTAAGCACTGATAAGATATTTGGCATTAACAGTACCTCCAAACCATTCGATTCCATCATCTTTATTTCCAATCACTTCTACATATTCTATAGTGGTATTATTTCCCACTCCAGCTAGAGTAAGACCATTTATTTCATTACCTGCACCAATATCTGTTCCTCCATGACGGATAGAAACATAACGAAGTACACCACCATTATGGCCATCATTATTGCCACCATAGCTTCCTCGTGGATCCGTAAAAGGTAACCCTTCGGCAGGGCTATTGCCAGGAGAGGAGTTGAGTAGGGCATCACCCAATAGTATTAGTCCACCCCATTTTCCTTTTTCAGTTTGTGCTGCATTAACAGCAGCTTTGTTACCATCATCTCCAGTATAGGTAAACACAATAGGTTCAGCAGCAGTACCATTCGCTTCTATTCTACCATGTTTCGTAATGATAAGAGCAGAGGCATTGAACTGTTGCCCTGTATTGCCTTGGATGACAGTGCCAGCGGGTATTCTAAGTGTAATAGAAGAATCAACAAAAACAAAACCATCTAGAACATATACGGTGTCTTTGGACCAAGTAATAATACTATTTACAGGAGGAGCCCAAGTATTTCCTTTGATGATCTTTTTTGGCTTAGTCGTTGTTCCCAAACTAGGGATGTTTTGCCCAGTCAATATTTTACTAAGGTAGGACCAACCATCATACCAAGGTGTACCATTAGCGTCAATGGCACCTTTATAAGTTGCGGTGGAATACCAACTATTGTTAGGTGTTGTTGCCGTTATATTAGAGCTAGGTTGGAGGCTACTAGTCCTAAAGTTAGGGTCAGCAATTGTATTGTTGGCTGTGGCGAAATAGCTTGTACTAAATAGGTCTGTTTGTAGTGTGATATTCAGTAATTTTGAAAAATTAATATCCACTTTGTTACTAATAAAATCCTCTTTAGTGTAAGTTAATGTTCCAGAGCGGTCTGTTTCGATCGAATAATTGCCATCACTATCTGTTGTAGTGGTTACACCCGTATTGGAAGTAATAGTGACCGTAGAAATACCATTTCCATTACTATCTTGTACAGTGCCATTAATCGTATTTTCAGGAGTGTCAGATGTGTTTGTACATCCTATACCTGCTAGTAGTATGGTGAGGTATAAAAATAGCTTCGCAAAAAAGACTTGATTTTTCATAGAATATTTGATTTTAGAAAAGTAATCTTACTTTATGTTTTTAGATAGAAGTTGTTTAGTTATTTGTGTTTGTTAGATATAAATAGAAACCTTCAACATCTCATAAAGGTGTTCTTTATAATATTGTTGAAGTGATTAGTTTAGTTCGTAAGGGAATTAAACCTCCTGTTAAAATAATTGGGCAGTAAGTGGGATTATTGGATACTCAATAAAGTGGTCTCTCAGAGGGGGGCTTACTAAGAGTTTTAGCTATTTTAAATGACAAATAGCCGAAAAAAGTATTGCACCTAATGTATAAGAGACCTATTTAAACAAGTTCTTATGTAGTTTAGGTGTGTCAAAATTATAAAAAAAAGTGTCTTACATCTTTTTTTGTACCTAAAAGTATTACTTTTGTGTTAGAAATTAGAGAGTAGAAGACACTATTATTCCTAATCCCCTCCGATTTGTATGATTCCCATACACACATATAACACGCACACACACAACTATTTTAATAAATCATATTTGAATATATACGTTTGTATATTCAGGTGTATTTTTATATTACATAACTACATTAGGTATGAAACAAATGATGGTGGTTTCGAGTTGTTTGACTAAACTCCAATACCCTATAATAGCATTATTTTTATTATTGGGGCATGTTGCACAAGCACAACAAACTACAATTAAAGGTACAGTGAAAGATGGAGATGACCTTCCTCTTATCAATACGACTGTCTACATAAAAAATAAGATAGAGCAAGGTTATGTAAATACCAGTTATGATGGGCGTTTTGAGATCAAGGGGCAGCGAGGTGATACCCTAATCGTATCTTGTATTGGCTATGTCGAAAAACGACTTGCCATAGAGGAACGAGTAATAGATGTGGTATTGGAAAGAGATAAATTAGAAGTAAAGGTCGTAACTGGACTTGGTATATCACGAAGCGAGCAGGAGTTAGGGTATGCGATACAGAGTATTACCGATAAAAAAATACAATACAGCAAAACACACAATTTTATACAGTCATTGAATGGACGAATAACAGGAACCCAGATTAAATCTAGTTCTGCTGGACCTACTTCTACTACTTCTATGGTTATTCGGGGAGAAACAACAATAAGTGGACGAAATCAGCCATTGTTTGTATTGAATGGTATGCCAATGACTAATAATTTATTTAGCCTAGATGATGGGTTGAATGGCTCAAGTACAATTGATTTCGGTAACGCAGCTCAAGTAATTGGAGTGGATGACATACAGTCCATTTCTATATTAAGAGGTGCTTCAGCAGCTATTGCCTATGGGTCTAGAGCAGCTAATGGAGTCGTATTAATTACCACTAAAAATGCACAAGGTAGAAAGGAAGGGTGGTCTGCGTCTATTAATTCAACTACTACATTAGAGACCATCCTCAAAATGCCAGACTTTCAGAATGAATACGGTTTTGGAGGGTATGGGAAGTATAGTTATTTGAATGGAAGTACTTACGAAGGAATTAGATACGATGCTTTTGGTGAAAACTGGGGCCCTCGGTTAGATGGACAATTGGTGAAACAATGGAACACCAATGGAGAAGCAACCCCTTATCTCCCAACACCTAATAATATCCGAGATTTTTATCGGATTGGAGTTTCTTCTATTAATAATGTTTCTGTCTTTAATGGAGGTGAAAATGGACATTTTCGACTGTCTTTTAGTTCTTTGCTTAAAGAAGATATTGTACCAAATAGCGATCTACACCGTACCACTATGCTTGCTAGTTTTGGACAAAAAATCGGAGAAAAAATGAAATTGGAAGCCAATGCTTTTTACACACTAAGTGGCTCTAAAAATATCGCAAGTGGAGGTTATGATGAGAGTAGTTCTATTTTGTATGGATGGTTGTGGTTTCCTCGCAATGCTAACATAGATGATTTTAAATCTTATTGGAAGCCAGGATTAGAAGGTAGTGAACAAAATTATGCAGAAAACCTATGGGTTAATAATCCATGGTTTCTAGTCAATGAAAATACTAATAGCTTTTTAGCAAATCGTTTTGCTGCTAATGCTACAATGAACTTTGATATTCTAAAAGGATGGACAGCTCGTGTAAAAGGTGGAGCAGATGTTCATAACGAAACAAGAGTCTACCAACGAGCTTATTCTACTAGAAGGCAACCGTTTGGTAGTTATGAAACCTCTAAGATAGAGTTTGCAGAGCTAAATATAGAAGCCTTAACCAGTTATAGAACAAACGAAAAGAAGCCGTTTGTTTTTACAGGAACATTAGTATTTAATATGATGCGACAACAAGGGTTAAATATCCAAACAAGATTGTCTCAACTGAGTACGCCAGGAGTGTATAACTTGAGCAATGTAAGGGGAGGGGTAGAAACTTCAGAATTCAACTACAATAAAGGTATTGATAGCTGGTTTGGTATTACTTCCTTGTCTTACAAAAAAATGTTGCATCTAGAATTGGCTGGTCGAAATGATGCTTATAGTACATTAAATTTGGCTAGTGGGGCTATAGGTGATGGTTCATTCTACCCTTCAGCTACCCTAAGTGCAGTATTAACAGAAATGTTTAAGGTGCCTGTTGGGTCTATCTTGAACTTTGCAAAACTTAGAATAGGTTTTGGGGCAGTATTAGCCGATCAGGATCCATACTTATTAGAGAATTATTATGAATATGATAATAATTGGAATAATGCCTCTTTGTTAGGATTGCAACCAACGCTAAATAATCCTAATTTGGTGCCAGAAAGAACAGAATCTTTTGAGGCAGGGGTAGAGGCAAGGTTGTTTGATAACCGACTCTCTTTGGATGTTACTTTTTTCAATGTAGAGAGTTTTAACTTGATTGCTAGACGTCCATTACCCGTTAGTTCTGGTTACGCTGCTCAGGTTACCAACAGTGGTCGTATTCGAAATAGAGGACTGGAGTTTTCGGTCAGTGCTACTCCAATCAAGTTACAGCAGTTTTCTTGGACGGTAGAGTTAAATTCTACTCGTATGCGAAGTTTAGTACTTTCACTTGGAGGTGGGTTGACTAGTTTTCCTATTGTCGCTGATATGTTTCCTGGAGATGCGGGATCTGATTTGTCATTAGAGGCACAAGTAGGGAAACCCTATGGACAGTTGGTCGGGTTAGGATTTCAGCGAGATGGAGATGGTAATATTATTCACGAAGATGGTTTGCCATTGCTGACATCAGAACGAGTGTCAGCTGGAAGTTATCAGCCAGATGGTATTTTTGGTTTAGCGAATACCATTCGCTACAAAAATTTTGAATTAAGTTTCTTATTGAGTGGGCAGTTTGGGGGGCGAATTTATTCTAGAACGCATGCTATGCTCAATACAGGAGGCTCGATCACCAATTATGATGATCCCAATCTAAACCTATCGACACTAGATGGTAGAGAGGAGTATGATATTACTTATAACTCTTCTGGAGATCCAGTCTATACACTAACTAATGCTGGAGATGCAGGAGTCGTAGCACCAGGTGTTATGTATGATGCACAAGGGGATTTGGTACCAAATACCGTCAAAGTAAATACAAGAGATTATTTTTATGCTTATTATGGCAATGGGTTTAATCGGGATAATATCGAAGCCGCTACTTTTGATGCAACTTATCTAAAGCTCAAAGAAGTAAGATTAACTTATAATTTCCCTTCTAAATTATTGGAAAAAGCAAAAATAAAAGCAGCCAGTATATCGTTTGTAGGTCGCAATTTGTTTTTATTCAGTGCAGTTCCTACCATAGACCCTGAAACATTCTCTATCCGAAATAACCATATTATACAAGGATTTGAGAGTGGGCAATTTCCTCCTACTCGCAGTTTTAGTATCAATCTACAAGTAAAATTTTAAATTTACTTAATGTGATTACTATGAATAGGAGAAGGAGACATTTTTTAGTTTATCTCCTGCATGAAAACTTATTGATCAATTTATAGCTTGACGCTTTTATGAAAAAATATATATTATTCTGTTTTGTTCTGTTTGGTCTGAATACGGCTTGTAATGATTTAGAGAGTTTGAATGAAAATCCAAATCTACCAGTGACAGCAGAACCAGAGAACTTATTGCCCAAGATTATCAAGGACTTGAGCAATACTTTGGTTTCTGAATCTTTCTTGATTGCAAACAATGCAGCACAATTGAGTGCGAAGAGTATAGATACTGATGTAGAAGCTTACACTTGGAGAGGATTTGATATATGGACGCCGTTATATGGTATTCTAAGGAATGTCAATGATTTAGAGCGAATCGCTAATCTTCAAGAGAAAGAAGGGTTTGAAGCTATTGCTGTTATCTTGAAAAGTTATATTGTATCAATCTTAACAGAAACCTATGGAGATATTCCTTATCTAGAGGCAACTCAAGGCAAGATTGAAAATTTCACGCCTAAATATGATACTCAAGAATCCATTTATATGGGATCAGAGGGGCTGTTAGCCGAACTAGAGCGAGTGAATATTATATTAAAGGGGAATGTTCCTCCTATAGATGGGGATATTCTTTATGGAAATAATCTGGAAAAGTGGCAAAAATTTGCGAACTCTCTTTATTTAAAACTTTTAGTGAAAGTTTCTAATAAAGTCGATGTCAGAACTAAAGTATCTAATTTGTTAGGATCTTCAAGTAACCGAATTATGTCTTCTAATGCTGATAATGCAGTATTGACCTATCTAGGGATAGCTCCTAACCGATATCCTCTTACGGAGTTGGCTGCCGCAGATTTTGATGCAGTCAAAATTAGTGAGAGTTTAATCACACAGTTTTCTACTCAGAAAGACCCTCGGCTACATGTTTATGCACGGGAAACAGAAGCTACCATCAACGATAATAGTACGACTATTTACGAAGGACGTTTGAACGGTGTTGGGTGCGATAATGATGGTAGTAAACTGGGGCTTATCTATTACGATTATCCAGGCGAACCCACTACACTGACTAAAGGGGATGCGATATGGATGACTTATAGTGAAGTACTCTTTTTGTTAGCAGAATTAGAAGAACGTAATTTGTTGGTAGGTAATGTAGAGGCAAATTATAAAAAAGGAATACAGGCTTCTATGGATTATTATGGAGTTGACTACAGTAAGAGTGGTTGGATTGATTTTGAAGATTTTTATCAGAATGCCAATGGTGTTAGTTATCAAAATGGACTGGACCAAATTTGGGAACAAAAGAGAGTTGCTCTTTGGTTTCACGGAATGGAACCTTATCTAGAAGTAAGACGCTGGTTAAACTATCTAAATAATGATTGGAATCAATTTCAATTTTTAGAAGCTCCATGCAATAATCAGAATGGAAATGTGTTTCCTAAAAGGTATGTTTATCCTGTGGAGGAAAGTTTACTGAATAGTGACCAATATGCAATTGCTGCGTCTAGAATAGGAGGAGACAATCAGAATTCAAGAATGTGGTTGGTGCAATAAAGTATTAACTCATAAAGCCCTGATTATCCAATATTTAATTGTATCTTTGCAGGCATTTTACTAAAATGGTACGGTTTTATATAGGTAACTTAAACACAAGGACTAGAATACCCGTTTATGTAAAATCAAAACCCTAATTTAATTAAATAATAACAAGACTACTACAATCTATTATTTGTGATGAAGCATTTATACAAAATTCTACTACTAGCTACAATCTTGACTACTCTTCCTAGTATATTCTCTTTCAATACAACCGAGTTGAACGCAGAGGAGCAATTAGGTAAGGAATTATTCTATGATGGTATCTTATCACAGGATCAGACATTAAGTTGTGCCTCTTGTCACAAACCGGAGCATGCTTTTGCGGACAATGTGGCATTGAGCGAAGGGCTATTTGGCCAGTTAACCGCTAGAAATACACCTTCTGCGATGAATATGCGAGCGTACAATAGTTTTGCTTGGGATGGTCGTAATAAAACATTAGAAACTCAATCGTTACGCCCTATTCAAGATTTTGCAGAGATGGGAATACCCGTAGAGGAGGCTGTAGCAAGATTGATTAATGATGAACATTATAATGCTTCTTTTAGATTTGTATATTCTAGCATACCAAGCCAAGAAACACTAGGTAAAGCATTGGCGGCGTATCAGCGAACACTTTTTAGTCCTAGTGCTTATGATCGTTATGTAGGAGGTGCAGAAAATGCGATTTCTGAATCAGCGAAAAGAGGGCTAGAATTATTTTCAGGTAAAGCAGAGTGTGTCAACTGCCATATGGGAGACGACTTCACTAATGGTGGTTTTGAAAATATTGGTACCTACAATGGGAAAGAATATAATGATAAGGGAAGAGGGAAACATACCAAGAAGAAGGAAGATTATGGTAAATTTAAAGTCCCTTCCTTGAGAAATGTCGCATTGACAGCTCCTTATATGCATGATGGTAGTATCAAAACACTACGAGAAACAATCGAGTATTACAACACACCTAGAAAATTCCGTCCAGATGCTATTGGTAGAGATCCTATTATACCAGAAGCATTAAACTTGACGGAACAAGAGATTGTAGATTTAGAAGAATTTTTGAAGACATTGTCAGGAGACGATATTCTTCAACACAGTCGCTAGTACATTTAATTTTGATAACCCTAAAGGTCGTGTTAGGGGCAACTAAAGTATGTGGTATCCATACAAATTTAATAATCTGTGAGGGCCTAGTCATTTTTTAAGAGGTTGCTTGAGAGCATATTATTTATCTTTTGCTAAGAAAATTTGAAAATACTTTTTGAGGACCCGAATCGGCAGGATTGCTCTAATTGAACTGCTTATTCAAAATACTGTTATGTGGGAGAATACATCACTAAACGGTATCTTCAATTGTTTAGGAATCATTCTAAACAATTTGATAGAATTTTTTTACTAGTAAAAATCTACTGCATGCACATGCTACTATTCAATCAGGTCATAATTAAGATGACTATTATATCACTACTTGTTGGATTAGGTTTCAGTACAAGTTGTGTCGCTCAAGAAACTACACCCGATAAAGACAAGCTTATTGTTTTTATCCAGAAAAGTAAAGAATCAGCGTATACTATCAAGCATATTTATGAGCTGGATTCTTTTGCTAAGGAAATCGGAATCCCAATTAAGATAGTAGATGTGGAAACTGCTGGTGCACCAGATGAGGTAAAATATACTCCTTTCATTATCTATCAGAATTACCTCGGGCGAAAAATTTATAAAGGAAGATATACGACCTTAAATCGACTGAAAAACTTTATCAGTACAGTGCAATTTATGCCTTCAGATGCGGGAGAGTACACGGTATCTAATGCTTTAGTTTATGAAGATGGTCGCTCTGAGTTTTTTGTACAGTCTAAAATTACTCCTCTTAAAGGAAAAATTCCAGAAGGATTCAATCCTGTTATATTCATGAAAGAGGCCTGGGAAGGGATTCGTAGAGGAATGGATGATTTTAAATTTTATCATCACAAAAACTTTTTACTTGCCAATGAGATTTTTTATCTAAACTACTATCCTTATGCAGGAACAGACGGACGCTTGTATGTTAGTTTTGAATTATACTCTCATTACGATTGTGTGACTCCTATTTATAAACAAATAGAGATGCCAATCAAAGGGTCTTTGAATAGTACTAGAAGAGTTTTTATGCAGGCAGCCAAAGCCTTGAAAACAGAAATGATGCGTCAGTGGGAAGAATCAGACCTAGGGGATGCTGTATCTGCAATCCCAAATGAAGTACCAGCTCCAAGCTGGGAAGATTTAGGATTTTTTATTCCACCACCACCACCAGAAAGTGAAAGAAAAGTAATTGGTGAAAATGCCTTCCGATTTACGCAGAGATGGGACTTTACTTCTAGTTCTAGTACTGACAAACCTGCTTTGCAATTTTATTTCCCACCTCCTATTCACCAGTATTCAGGGTTCGTCAAAGATATTACAGGAGGTTTATTATTTGAACATAAGGATAGTTTTTTAGTCTCTAAAATCAAAGGTAATTTTGAGGTTAGAACCCCTTCTCTAACAATGGGGTTAGAGGACTTGGATGAACAAGTACATAAAAAGATGTTATTTGTCAAAGATCATCCTATTGCCTCTTTTCGAATCCTAAAAGTAAGAGCGAAGAAAGGAGCTGTTGTCAAAATTGGACAGCCTACTTATACACAAGTAGAAGCAGAATTGACATTGATGAAAAAGAAAGTGAAAGTGAAAGCACCTGCCCAGTTTGAACCCTTTATTGATGATAATGGAAATGTATTTTTACATGTAATGGCTTCTTTCAAAATCGAAAATCTGATGGAAAATTACGAAATAGAAGGACCTCCAGGTCCAGCAGAAGCTAGTAATAATATTATAATTAAGATTGATATGTTATTAGAACCCACAGGAGCTTAGATACTACTTCAAGGGAAGTACAAGGATAAAATACCATTTTATAAATTTTAACGACGAATAAATACTATGAAGCAACTAATGTGTATTGCCACTTTATGTGTAGTACTTAGTTTTTTTCAGTCTTGTGGATCAGCAGGAGGAACTGGAGGAACAGCGAATATTAATGCCAAAGATCCTAGTAGTTGGCCCGAAGAAACGAGTGGAATCTTAGGTTTTAAGGCAGAATCACCCTTATACAAAGCCGATGCTACATTTAGAAATTGGGTTTTTGGAAAAGTTAGTATTCCGAATGGAGACATTACGAAACTGTCTGCTACGGTCTATGTAGAGATTAATTCTGTATACGAACGTACTATTCGATTAACAAAGGATTTAAAAACGACAGCTTATTTAGATGCAGAGAATCACCCAATCGCAAAAGCTACTATTTTTGATGTTAAATTGATAGAAGGGAATCGATACAGTGCAAAGGTTGAATTGGACCTGAAGGGAAAAACGCAAGAATTGGCAACGACATTTGAAATGACTAAAAGTGGAGCAACGCCACATGTAAAAGGAGAGATTTTGATAATGCGGCAAGATTTTAATGTCGGGACAGACAAAATGAAATCTATAAAAAATGAAGTCATTGTCTACTACGATACAGATTTGAAATAAGAGATACCTCGTGTATCTCTTTTTTTATTCTCAAAACCTAACGATATTACCACCCAACCATCTGATGTTAACGAATAGTTTACTACTAATGACCTTGATTACTAGACATTATTACGGAACTATTCGTAATAATGCCTATTAGTAAAGAATGATATATCAGTGGAAGAGGATTGATAACCAAGAAGTTGTTTAAAATTTCTGTTTGTAGACATAAATAGAAACTTTAAACAACTTCCAATAGAAAAAAAATATGATTGCCTATATCAAAGGGAAAATTACCCACAAGACACAAACAGAAGTAATAGTAGAAACAGGAGGAGGAGTTGGATACGAATTAAATATCAGTGTCAATACTTATCACGATATTAAGGACAAAGAGGAGATAACAATGTTAACTCATTTTGTGGTGAAAGAAGATAGCCAGACCTTATATGGATTTGCAGGAGAACAAGAACGAACTATGTTTCGACACCTAATTAGTGTCTCAGGTGTTGGACCTAATACGGCTAGAGTATTGTTGTCCTCTTTTTCAGCAGCAGAACTTAGAGGAGCGATTATTGCTGAAAATATTGCAACACTAAAAACAGCAAAAGGAATTGGACCTAAGGCGGCTAAGCGAATGGTATTGGAGCTGAAGGACAAATTATTGAAAGATAGTGGAGCTGAAAGTTTAGCGATTGCCAAAACTTTAACACAAAATAATGTGGTAAGAGAGGAAGCATTAGCAGCGTTAGTTGCGTTAGGGTTCAATAAGATGCAAGTGCAAAAAGCACTAAATAGAATACTGAAACAAAACCCTAGCATAGGAGATGCAGGAGCATTAATTAAGGAAGCTTTGGCTCAACTAGCTTCTTAAGAACAGACAGATTGTCTACAAGAAAAAAAAATGAAAAGACGAGCTTAAGAGTATTTTTTAGATAAGAGCATATTACCAATTAAGGTGAATTTAGACATGCTCTGAATGTAAATATACTCTAACGTCATTTTACCAAACAAAAAACATATACTTATTCGCCAAACCTCTACATATTTTTACATTAAAGGTCGTGACAAATTTATTTATAGCTTGAAATCATTTAGAGATACTCTTAGAAAATCGTAAGTCCATCATTGCAGAAGGCGAATTTCTAGACAACTTCATAGACTAACTATTTAGGTAGTGCCGTTTTGGATAGTGTTATTACTGTTCAAAGAGTAGAGTCGTACTCTAAATGAGATGCTTGAGGGATGGAGTTAATTTCCCAATCTATGCCTAAACAGATGTTAATCTAGCTTACTGCTATAAATTTATTACGAAAATAAAGATGCAAAGCCAAGTAAATTCAATATTTTTGTTGCTTTGTACTGTTTTGTACGTTTTTGTCAGCGAATAATTCTATCTAAATATATGAATCTTAAAGCCATCAGTTTTAGCTCTTTATTACTAGTGATTACTACTAGTTTATCATGGGCTACAGGAAAGGAGTCTTTTCATTACAATATGAATGACAATTACTGGACAATACCCATTACGATCAATTCTCCAGATACACTACCACCGCTGAAAGACAGAGAAGGTAACTACATCACTGATAAACAGAAAAATCCATTTGATCTTAAAGACCCTAAAGTCATTGAGAAAAATGTGGAGTATGATGTAGAGTCAGGTTTCTACATTGTTACGGAAACAATCGAAGGGGCTAATTATCGACCTCCTATGTATCTGACTCCCGAAGAGTATATGAAATGGAGACAGAAAGAAGAGGATAGTAACTATTATAAAGAACTTGCCGAACGTAACAAAACAGGACTCGTAACTACTGGTGACCCTATCGAACCTTATGAAGATCGTATTAGTAACAGTTTAGTAGAGAGATTGTTTTGTGGTTCTACAATAGATGTTCGCCCACAAGGTAATATTGACTTGACTTTTGGATTTGACTATCAGCGAATCGCTAATCCTATCCTAACCGAACAACAACAACAGCAAGGTGGGTTTGATTTTGATATGAATATCCAATTGAGTGTAGTCGGTAAGATTGGTCAGAAACTACAGCTCTCTTTTAACTATAACACACAAGCTACTTTTGATTTTGATAGACAGATCAAAGTCGAGTATTTGAGCGATACCGAATGTTCCGAGGATGATATCATCAAAAAAATAGAAGCAGGAAATGTTAGTTTCCCACTACGTTCTTCCTTGATACAAGGAAGACAGAATCTATTTGGATTCCGTACCGACCTACAGTTTGGCCGACTAAAGGCTTCTATAGTAGCATCGCAGAGTCAAACGAAACGAAAAGAGATACAGATACAAGGTGGGTCACAGTTGCAGAATTTTGAAGTAACAGCTGATAAATACGATGAGAATAGACACTTTTTCTTGTCACACTACAATAGAAATACATACGAAAAAAATCTACAGACCTTACCTTTAGTCAATACACTATTCAATATTACTAAACTAGAGGTTTGGGTAACCAATGATAGAAACGTAACAGAAGGTGTACGTGATGTGGTTGCCTATTCGGATTTGGGTGAAACCGATATTACCAAAATGGTTAGTGGTAATGACTATAGACCAAGTACGGCTACTGAACAAGGAGTGGATTTATTCAATAGACGATTACCTGATAACGATGCGAATACTCTTTATAGCGAATTACTACAGAGTAGTGGTGCTAGAAGTTTGCAAAACTCTATTAGTACTTTGCAGTCTAGTTTTGGCATGACCGATACAGAGGATTTTTCAAAAGTGCGTGCTCGTAAGTTAGCCAATACAGAATATACCTTTGATCCTAAATTAGGATATGTTTCAGTCAACACGTCTATCAAACCAACGGATGTCGTAGCAGTTGCTTATCAGTATACTTACAATGGAAAAACATATCAAGTAGGAGAGTTTGCACAAGATTTGCCAACAGATGCCGATACGCTTAATGTGATGCATCTTAAACTGCTCAAAGGGGTACGTACTCGAGTAGATTTGCCGATATGGGATTTGATGATGAAAAACATCTACTCTCTAGGTGCGTATCAAGTCAATGAAGAAGACTTTATGTTGGATGTCTTTTACCAAGATCCAGGAGGAGGAGAAAAAAGATTTTTACCAGAAGGACCAATAGAAGATGAGCCATTAATTACATTACTTAATCTCGATAATCTTAACCGAGCGAGAGATCCTATTCCTGATGGACAGTTTGATTATGTACCAGGGATTACTATTCTGCCTCAAAATGGGCGGGTTATTTTTCCTGTACTAGAGCCATTTGGTAGCTCTTTGGCAGAGAAATTCTGGGTAGACCCCAACGATCCCGCCAGTATTCACCCTTTAGCCGAAAAATATGTTTATGACGAATTGTATGATTCGACTATCACGATTGCTAGAGAATATCCAGAGTACAATCGCTACATTATTAGAGGTCGTTACAAGTCCAGTATTTCTTCTGAAATTTCACTAGGAGGTTTTAATATTCCTAAAGGATCAGTAGTCGTAACAGCCGGAGGGCGTACCTTATCTGAAGGGACTGATTATACGATTGATTATAATTTGGGTAGAATTAAAATATTGAATGAAGCTTACCTTAATTCGGGACAACCGGTACGAGTGGCATTTGAAGATAACGCTACCTTTGGTTTCAATCAACAGGGCTTTTTTGGAACTCGATTGGATTATTTTATTAATGAAAAATTCAATATAGGAGCGACCTTTTTACATTTGAATGAACGGCCGTTTACCGAAAAAGTAAATTATGGAGATGACCCTATTGCCAATAGTATTTATGGATTCGATATTCAGTACAGTACCGAAGCTCCATGGTTGACACGTGCTATTGATAAGATTCCATTGCTGAGTACTAAGGCGATGTCCAATATTTCGTTTACAGGAGAATTTGCACACCTTATTCCTGGATCACCTAATATTATTAACCAAGGTGGTGATGAAGGAGGAGCTGTTTATATTGATGATTTTGAAGGAAGTGCCAGTAACTTCAATCTTTCTATTCCTAGTCTAAATTGGGTGTTAGCATCTACTCCTAGTGGAGATGGGAGCAATCCTTTGTTTCCTGAAGCTAAACTATCCAACGATTTAAATTATAATAAGAATAGAGCGAAAATGTCATGGTATAATCTAGAACCAACCTTATCGTTTAGTGGAGGAGCAGGAATAGCACAAGATGACCAGCAGAGTATTTATGTCAGAGAAATTCAACAACAGGATGTATTTCAGAATCGCCAAAATTCAGGATTAGAATATCAAGGAATTCGAACCTTTGATATGACTTATTATCCAAAAGAAAGAGGACCTTATAATTTTAGTGTAGATGATATAGACCCTCAGACAGGAGAGTTTTTGAACCCAACCGAAAAGTGGGGAGGTATAATGAGAGCATTACAGAACAATGATTTTGAGGCAAATAATATTGAATTTGTTGAATTGTGGGTAATGAGTCCTTTTAAGGAAGGTAGAGGTGGAAATGGAGGAGACCTATACATTGAATTAGGAGATGTCTCTGAAGATATTTTACGTGACTCTAGATTATTTTTTGAAAACGGTATTCCTGATTCGAATGCCAATACAAGGGTAGATACAACAGTATGGTCTCGTATTCCAAGAACACAAGCGGTGACTAGAGCTTTTGATAACGATCCAGCGATTCGTGATCAACAAGACATTGGGTTAGATGGGTTTAATAATGAAGGGGAAAGACAACACTATGCCAATTATTTAGACTCTTTGAGTCAAGTATTGATAGGAGGTGTTACCAACCCTGTTTATATTGCGGCAGCAGCTGACCCTGCTGGAGATGATTTTAGATTTTATCGAGATGCATTTTATGACAATAATCCTCCTAATGGAAATACGATTATAGGTCGATACAAACAATTTAATAATCCACAAGGAAATTCATCAAATGAGCCAGGTACCACTACTGGAGTCAACCAAACGATTTCTACAGCTACAAATGTTCCTGATTCAGAAGATTTGAATAAAGATAATACACTCAATGAGCAAGAATCTTATTTCCAATATAGAATTCCGATTCGTAGAGACGGAGGTACAGCGAGTGATGAAATGGCATTTACAGACTACACGGTAGATTCTGTTCGTATGAATTATGAAGGTCCAGGGAATACTTCAGAAGAAATTTATTGGTATCAGCTCAAAATTCCAATTGAAAGATTTACGGGGAGAGTAGGAGGAATTCCAGATTTTCGCTCAATTCGATTTATGCGGATGTACATGACTGGATTTGACGAAGAAACGACTTTGCGTTTTGCTCGTTTAGATTTGGTTCGTAATCAATGGAGACGCTATAGTAGAACATTAGCTTTGCCAGGTATTGTCTTACCAGACGAGGATCCTAACAGTACTGCTTTTGATGTATTTGGAGTTAATATTGAAGAAAATGGTTCCAGATTACCTTTCAATTATGTGATTCCACCAGGGATACGAAGAGAGCAGATTATTGGAGCAGTCAATAATGCTCAACAGAATGAGCAGTCACAGGCGATTCGTGTTTGTAACTTAGAGGACGGAGATGCTAGAGGGATTTTCAAAAACCTCAACTTAGATATGCGTGTCTATGAGCGACTCAAAATGTGGGTGCATGCAGAAGATATTGATGGAGCAATTGATAATGAAGCAGGAGATGTTTCGTTATTTGTTCGATTAGGAAGTGATTTCGAAAACAACTATTATGAGTATGAAATTCCACTGACGATGTCAGAGGTCATAGATGGTACTAGTGAGGAGACCAATGTTTGGTTAGAAGAGAATAAGTTGGATTTTGCCTTACAAACATTACGGACACTTAAGACAGAACGGGAGAAATTTGGAGGGGCACTCAACGAACTATTCCAGATGGCAGATCCAGACGCTCCTGACAATCAAATCAAAATCATTGGTAACCCAACACTCGGAGAAGTGGAGTCTATCATGATTGGTGTTCGAAACAAAAAAGACGATGGGCTCAACCGTTGTGTAGAAGTATGGGTCAACGAATTGCGATTGACAGGATTTGACGAAAGAGGAGGTTTTGCTGGTTTGGCAAGACTAGATGTACAGTTGGCAGATGTAGGGCAAGTGACCGCTTCAGGAAGTTACCAGTCTATTGGTTTTGGTAGTATAGATCAGAAAGTGAACGAAAGAAGCCGAGAAGAGAATTTTCAATATGATTTCTCAGGCTCTCTGAAGTTAGATAAGTTTTTCCCTGAAGAGTGGAAGTTGAACATACCATTTTATGCACAATACTCACAGGATATTAGTACCCCAGAATACGATCCTTATCAGTTAGATGTTCCTCTGGAGGAACGTTTGGCTGGAATCGTCGATCTGAGACAACGAGATTCTGTACGACAAGCTGCTCGTACGATTCGTACGATTTCGAGTTTTAACTTTACTGACGTCAAGAAAAATAGAACTTCAAAGCTACCACCATTGCCAATTGATATTTCTAACTTTTCTTTTACCTATGCACAGTCTCGTAACTTATTTCAGTCACCTCTGATTGCACGAGAGGAACGAACGGAGCATAGAGGAGTTATTGACTATAAGTATTCGCCAGGTATTAAACCGATTTACCCATTCAAGAAAGCAATGAGTAAAATCAAGAATAAGAAAACAAAGAATTGGTTGAAGTTGATTAGTGATTTTAATTTCAACCCACTACCAAATAGTATTGGATTCCGAAATGAATTGCGTCGAGATTTTGGAGAGACTCAATATCGTTTTACAGATGAGGCAACAAGTACCTTTTATGATAAAAAATTCTCTTGGATCCGCTCGTATAATCTAGTTTGGAATTTCACCAAGTCATTACGATTCAATTATACGGCTACTAATGATGGTGTAATAGATGAACCAGAAGGTAGAATAAACGATCAGGTGAAGCGAGATTCTCTCTGGAAAAACGTATTGCGTTTTGGTCGAACAAAGAATTACCAACATAATATTGGATTGAGCTA
>CAYOJF010000014.1:0-18960 GCA_964404215.1 uncultured Aureispira sp.
CGTAAAATAACTCTTTATTTTATATACCGTATTCTTTCTACTCACTTACTTAATCGTTTTTGTAGGTTTTTTTATGCTCTGTTTATAAAATCCCCCCGAGAGTCCAAACATGTAAGGATTAGTTGGAATTTGGACAAAAATACATCATGGACGAGATACAAGCAAAGTAGAAAAATAATAGCCATTATTACAAATAGTTTTGTAAGACAAATTAATGGTTGAAATAAATCCTAGTATCAGGCAACCACTCTTTGACCTTCGCTATCTCTTCGTTCGACAGTTTATTACGCTCCAAATATAACTTTTTCAGTTTAGTCAATTTTTGGATGCTTTCTGGTAATGTTTTTAGCTCGTTATATCCTAGATTAAGCTCTTCTAAATTCACTAATTCCCCAATACTCTCTGGTATTGTTTTGATATTATTATAGCGTAAGTCTAGCTCTTTGAGTGTGGTCAAGTCTCCTATGGATTCGGGGAGAGCTGTCAGGCGATTATCTCTTAATTTCCAGATTTCGATAGCTGGCATTTTCATAAAACTGCTTGGCAAATACTTTTGGTTACACTCTACCATACTTAGGTATTGGAGCGAAGGTAACTGTCCTATCTCTTCTCCTGCCTGTGACCAACTCAAATATTTGCTAAATCCTATATTCAGGGTTTTGAGTTTAGTAAGTTGACTCAAGTTCGTTGGTAATTTTCGAAGGGGAGTATTTGGTAATTCTAGTACTTCCAAATTTCCTAATTTTGATATATTATTTGGTAATCCTTCCAGTCTATTAACTCCCAAATAAAGCTTTTTCAAATTAGGGAACTGATCAAATATAGCAGGTAAGGTCGTGAACTCATTTCTACTCAAATTCAATATTTCTAAGTTATTCAATTTACTTAATTGAGGATCTATCTCTTCTATCAGATTACTACTGAGATCTAAATGATTCAGTTGCTTTAGATTATAGATTGCATCAGGTAATTGCTTGATTTTATTGAGTCGAATGTCTAGGTATTGTAACAAAGAGCAGGATTCAATTTTTTTATCCAGCTCCTTCAGCCCTAATGCCCCCATTCTCAATTGCTCTAACCCCTCCAACTGGTAGACCCAAGTTTGAATTTGCTGTGGTTTATCAATAGGATTAGCACTGATATTGAGATATTTAAGCTGCTTTAGTGTCCCCAATACTGGGGGCAATACTAAAAGTTTATTTCGACTCACATCCAAATAATCTAGTCCTCTTAAAGATTCTAAGTTAGCTGGTAAAGCTCCTAAATTGGTCTGGGCAATATCCAAGTGTTTTAGTTGAGGTAACTCAAATATTGTCATTGGGAAATCCTGAATAAATTTATTGTGACTCAAATCTAACCACTCCAACTGTTCTAATTGACCAAGTGTAGTAGGTAATGCCTTGAATCTATTTTTAGAAACATCGAGTTTTCTCAATGCTGTCAATCCATTGATGGTTATTGGTAGTTCTTCTAGCTTATTTCCTTGTAGTTCTAGTATTTGCAATTGCTTTAGATTCTGAATATCTTCTGGCAATTGCTCCAATAGTGTCCGTTGCATATTGAGCCACTGTAACTGATTCATTCTAAGAATAGCAGTAGGAAAAGTGTATCCTTTGCGAAAAACACGCAAGTGTTTCGCTTGGTCAGGTTCTCGCTCGGCATGATCTACTGAATAATAAACAGTTGCTTCCTCTAGCTCTTCAGGAGAAAGTAACTGAGCGACTGTTGTTTGAGATTGAAGAAATAATCCTCCAATCAGAGCTATATATTTTATCCCTTTCATGTGTGCTTGTGTTTGTTCTATAGCTATCTAATGCGAATACTATTCCAAATCAATTACTAATAGTTTACCATCCTGTCCTCCCAAATAGGCTTGGGGATAGTCTATAGTGATAGATTCAAAATTTGCCCATCCTGTTAAGTCTGTTAATTTTTTCCAGTTCTTACCTCCATCTCGAGTTCTCCAAACATTGTTTTGGGTTCCTATCAAGAGTCCTTCTTCATTATTCCAAAAAGCCATATCTGTGAATTGGTCTTTTGCATCAGCAAATAAAGAATTACCTGTTCTGACAGCAGACCAATCTCCTCCAGCGTTTATTGTTTTGTACACAGTTCCATATTTGCCTAGGACATATCCCACTGTATTGGTAGGAAAATCAACCGCCACAAAAAAATCTCCTACTACACTACTAGCTTCCCATGTATTGCCTTCATCATTAGATTGAGCGATTAACCCATAGCCCACGAGATATAATTTTCCATTAGGAGTATACGCAATATCCTTTAGTTCGTGCTCAAACGTATCGGTCAGTACTAGTGGCACTTGCCCTAATTGGTGTTGATGAACAAAACCTCGCCCAAAATTTTCGCCACCTACCAAAATAGCCGTTCCATTGGGTAATTTGATATGCTCTGTCCATTTCCACCAAGCCAGGGCAATATGTCCAACAAAAGTATTTCCACCATCTGCAGAACGTTGTAGGGTATTACCTGATTGTGAATAAGATAACTGGTTATTGCTATTATCAATGCTATTCACGCCTACGGCTGTTGATTGGAGTAGTCGCCAGCTATTACCTCTATTAGTGGATTCAAACAGTGCTCCATCTGTAAACAGCGTTCCTACGCTCAGCCATCCAGTATCCCCTTTGTGAAAGCAAATATCTGTCACAGGCAAGTCGGTAGGCAGCTGAATCATTTGAGATCTATACCCAGACGGCTCAGTGGTACAGGCCGTCCACCAAAGGCTGCTCACCACCAAAAGAATAATCCATTTTGGATTATACATATTTTTATTTAATCCCATAATTATCAATTAGATAGACCAGGGCTGTCATTGCTCCTGCTCCTAATATAAGTTCTCTACGATGTACATTCTCCCAAACATCTGTCTTAGCATGATGGTAATCAAAATAGCGTTGGCTATCTGGTCGATATCCAAATAATACTGTTCCTTGGTCTTTTAGTCGAGATATATCAGCAGCAGAACCACCTCCTTGAATATCCCAAACACCAAAAGTTGCAAAAGTCGTACGCCATTTTTTGACCCGCTCAAAACTAGGCTTGGCAACACCATCCATCCCATCCATACGAAAACCACTTGGTGTATGTCCTCCTGCATCAGATTCTATAGCTGCAATATGATTTTCACCATTTTTTTTAGCCAAACGAGCATACTCCTTCGCTCCATACATACCATTTTCCTCGTTGGCAAACAGTACACAACGAATCGTTCTTTTTGGACGCATCCCTAAACGTTTGTAAGTATGCATCACCTCCATGGCTTGTACACACCCTGCCCCATCGTCATGTGCTCCTTCTCCTATATCCCAAGCATCTAGATGCCCTCCTACTAGTATAATTTCACCTGGCTTTTCTGAACCTCTTATTTCTGCTATAACCGTATGAGCGATTCGGTTTCCCATATGCTCACAACTCAATTGTAGGTTTACTTCCAGATCAGTCTGTTTCGCTAAAAGACCACTTAGCAAATCCGCACTCTTAAGCCCAATTCCTACTGCTGGAATCGGTGTTTGCTCCTTGAACATTGTTACTCCTGAATGAGGTACATCATCATATTTGACAGTCATAGAGCGAATAATCGCTCCAATAGCCCCTTTCTCAGCCGCTATTCGAGGACCTCTTGTCCGTTGTCCTGCCGCTGCCCCATAAGCATGAAATGTATTGAGCCGTGTCATATCCATTGGTCGATTAAAAAAAATAATCTTCCCCTTCACTTCTGCTGTTGTCAGTGCTTCTAGCTCTTCAAAAGAATGTACTTCAATAACAGTTCCCGTCACCCCTAGTACATCTGTTCCTCCAGAAAATCCAAGAGCTGCCACAGACAATTCTACATTTCCTAATTGTTTAGAGTTGATAATAGTTGCTTTTTCGACTGCTCCTCTACGCCAGTAGGGTACTTCTACAGGTTGTGTCCATACCGTGTCTACCCCTATGGTATCTAATATGAAACTAGTATAAGCCACAGCAGCCGCATATTCAGGTGATCCTCCTACTCTACCTCCTATACTCTTGCAGATATAATGCAACCAATCATGGCATTTACTCTCTACCAACATATTTTCATAAATACCCTTGATTTTCTTTATTTCAGCATCTTCGTCAAATTGATTTTGGGCATTGACAAAAGAAGGCAAACACAACAAAAGGAGAAAGGCTAAAAAAAAATAATTTTTCATCATTGATTATTTTTAATGTTTTTTAATTCGGGGGATTTGTTAGTCGAAGAGGATGTCTAAAATTTTATTTGTCCATATGAACATTGTATTTAAAGGTTCTGTGAACCTCTGAGTCAAGAGAACCAGCCTATTAATTTTTGTGTATTTAAATAAAAATAGACCTACTTTAAGCCAATAATAGGAAAATAGTCGGGCGTTTATGTAATGTAGGAATATCTTGTACTTTCCATTGCTGAACGCGGTGTGTCTCAATATATTCGGTAGGCAATGTAATATCCGTAGCAATCCCAAAAAGTGTATTGGGCTGTAACGCCTGTAATGCATCCGTTACAAAAGCATCGTTGCGATAAGGGGTTTCTATGAAAATTTGAGTTTGGTTGTTTCGTCTCGAAAACTGCTCTAGTTGTTGCAGTTTCTTTTTTCGCTCATTGGTTTTGATGGGCAAATATCCATGAAACGCAAACTGTTGTCCATTCATTCCTGAAGCAATCAAGGCCAATAAAATAGAAGAAGGACCAATCATAGGATTGACCCGAATCCCTAACTCATGGGCTAACAATGCAATTTCGGCACCAGGATCTGCCACTCCAGGGCACCCCGCCTCTGAGATCAACCCTATAGATTTATTCTCTTCTAGAGCAGGTAACAAAAAGCTTTTCCAATCGGCAGGATCCGTTCGCTTATTGAGTTCAAAAAATGTCATATCAGCGAAGGGAATTGGTGTTTTGGTCTGTTTCAAAAACTGTCTAGCCGTCTTACCTCGCTCTACAATAAAAGTATCAATTTGATGTAGCTGCTCTATTACATAACTAGGAATTGTATGTAGTGTATTTTCTCCCAATATTGTTGGAATCATATAAAGTTGTCCTGCCATTCTACTAAAAATTCAATATTTGTGGTAAAATAATAACAAACAAAATAGGGTTTTAAGCATTGTGAGGTAACAATTCTCTATTTTTAATCATTACTCATGTAGAGTAATACCATCTACACCCAAAATTCCTATTGAATAAGACGCTCGGCTATTATGATCTGTTTTATTTAGATTCATAACGATACGTCTAATAACCCCCATCTCTTTTCTAACAACATCAATGGTTATGCCTAAATTTACATCAAAAATTGGACTTTGTTTAGTTTCTTTCATCTTGGTTATCATTGGATGTTCTGACCCAACCTACATTTCAGTAGATACGAATAGTTCGGAAAGAGAAGTAATTGTCACGACAGAAGATAATTATTCTAATGAAACCATTAAAGAGACATATCAGCGATTGGTCTCCGAAAAGCCCACTGCTTACTTTAAAAATTGGACTTACGATGCCATTGCCAATAATATTACTATAGATATTACTAGTAATACAGAAGCTGCCGAGGCACTTCATCAACATAAATTGTGGCTAGGATTTGACCAACACATTGCCAAAGAAAACCCCAAAACATTCAAATACATTTCGACCCACCCTCTTAGTCAAATGGATGATAACGACACCTATAACGTAAGATTACAGGTCAATGGAGAACCATTTTCAGGAGCATTAATTGGAATACATACCAAAAGCAATAAAAAAATACTAGAAGCTCAATTTTATGGTGGAAAACGCCTGGGTTCTTTCAATGTCTGGACAGAAAAAAATGGACTACATACCAAGAGTTTCAATGAGGATATTATTATTTCCAACCCAGGAGCTGTCCGCAAGCCCATTGTTTACCTCTATCCCACTCAAAAAGAAGCCATATCTGTAAAAGTTGACTTCAAAGGTGAGCTGACACATACCTATCCAAAGTATGATCCTAAAGCTGGATGGAATGTAATCGCAGATACGGATGGAACATTACTAGATCCTGCATCAGGTAAAACGTATCCTTATCTTTTTTGGGAAGGCAAAAGTGATTTTCAGTACACACTCACTACAGGCAATGTAATAGCAGGAGAAGCTACTGCTGATTTTTTAGACAACACACTGGCTCACCTAGGGCTCAATCGTAGAGAAGCTACTGATTTCATCACCTACTGGCTTCCCGAACTCGAACAAAACCCTTATAACCTTATTCATTTTTCGACGCAAGAATATCAGGATAATGCTTCCATGCAAATTACCCCTACTCCAGCCACTCTCATTCGTATTTTCATGGTTTATCAACCACTAAATAGTCCGATTGAAATGACTCCACAAAAATTTGATCCTAAACCAAACCGTGAAGGGTTTACAGTAGTAGAATGGGGAGGCAAGAAAGCTAATCAGCCTTACAATCCATTTGCCTCTTAAATGCCCTGCATTATGAGATTTCTATTCGTCCTACTAACCTTGGTATCCTTTAGCCGTCTCTTGTCTGCTCAAACAGATATTTATGCTGCGATTAAGGTCATTAACCCTCCTCTATTCATGCGAAATATGGAAGGAGAATTCATTTATACACCTTATAAAAAAACAGATGCTTTCTGTAGCTTCACACGTGTCTTTGATGATCGGGTCACAGAACATTTGCAAGAAAGGTATACTTACCGTTACATTTGTACCAAAAAGCGAGACTTCATCTTAGAAATAAAAATGGATAAGCGTCATGTTATTGATACTAGAAAGGACTCTATCGCTTTTAGTCCGATGGAATATTCAGACTTTGGGATAAAAGTATATACTTATCAGAAACAAAAAAAGAAATGGCATCTAGCTACCTTAGAGACACTGCCCAGTAATTTTTCCCACAAAATCACTACAACATTTCCACATATCCAAAAAGGTAATGAGCTTTATTTCTATAACTTGGATCTACACCACTTAATAGAGATTGAATATAAAAAACAGTCCATTATATTGACCCGCAACAAGAAAACAGTGTTAAAGCTTGTTTGGCGAAAGAATAAGTTCTGTTGGAAGTAGTGCTACCTATATGAAGTTGTTAAAAAGTCCTCCTTTTTATCTAAAAAAGAATTACCCTAACCAGTAGGATAATTCTTTTGTATTTCAAATTTGGAAGCAATACTATTTTAAACAATCGCAGAATATTTCTTCCTTCTCACTGGCGTAATCTGGATCCAAAGGACCATCAAACACACCTCTTTTATAATTAAAATGCTGTTTGTAACTAACATAATATTTGTAACACTTATTATCTTCTTTGTCCTTATAGCCAATCTCTGCTTTGATTACTCTAGCTGGTTTGTTTTCGACATAAGAGAGCAATGAAATTCTACTATAATTAGAGTTTTTCATATGGTTTTTGAGCAAACTAAGAGCCGTGCTATTCGTACCTGATTTGGGCATACAAATAACAGGGTTATTACGCAGATCTGGTTTTTTAGAGAAATCAATCGTAATTTCTCCTGTAGCCATAATAGCTTGTCTAGCTTCTACTTCTCTATTTTCTGCGTCATATGCTAGTATTTCTACCTTAAGCTTGTGTTTTCCTGTTAAATTTTTTCTTGCTTTTAGCAGAAAACTCTTAAACTGTTCTTGTTCATCATGAGCAAATTTATCTTTCATAAATAAGGTCCCTCTATAACTGGTCCAGTAGCCAATTACTTCTGCCCCTTCTTTGAAATAAAGAATAGCGGGGTTGTACATTCTACTTCCACCATAGCCTTCTTCATGAATCAATTTACCATCAATATAATATCTCAATCGACTACGAGGCTCACAGTTTTTGCCTTGTTTACCGCCATCTTCATTAATCAATTTAGCTATTGTATTGTAGATAGGCTCTTTCATGAAAACTCTGAATCGGATATTATCTCCATAATCAAATGATTCTTTTAGTTTAGACTCATCTACATTCTTTAATTCAATAGTTTCATTCGAGAAAACAATTTTACCAATATTATTCTTATGAAATTCTGTTTCATATCCAGAAATTTTACTGTCTGGAACAAGTTTCATTTGATTAGCTTCTGCTCGTTTTCTGGCATTCTCTGCTCGCTCATTATCAATCTTAACAATCAACCCATCAATATACTTTGATTGATACTTGCCCGCTTGATATTCTTTCTTTTTTGACTCGTACTCCTCTTTGTCTTTCGACTTATAAAAACTACGCATACGCTCGAAATAGGACTGATACTCTGAGAGTACAGTACTCTTTTCTTGTTTTTCTTTAAGCGTCTTACTATGAGTACTATACAACTGCTCTAAGTTTTTATAATAGTTTTTATTTCCTTCACCATTCTCCTTCAGAAAAATCATACCTTCATTAGCATCTTCCAAATACTCTTCTATAGAAGATAAACCTACTGTGCTAGATTCAAAACCTTCTCCTGCCAATTTGATAAATCGGTCCGCTTTACGATAGTTTTTATAGATAGGATTATCTTGATTATCTCTATCATACTTAGGAGCATCCGATGTTTCTTTTGACTTAGCAGCACTACTATTGGTAGTGGAGGTAGATTCATTAGAAGTAGATGTAGTAGTTTTGGGAGGGGTTTTCTTTGCTGTCGGCTTTTTGACAACGGGTGTCTTCACCTTTGGTTTTTTGACACCAAAGCGACCTAACTGAGCTTCTGACTGATATCCAACCACTAGGAGCATTAGCAAAAATGTAATCTTTACGAGTAATTTACTATTCATAATTTGTTTTCAATTTTTAGTAATACAATTAATTAGATTACAAATCTAGTTGATATATAAATACTAAATCATTGAAATGTACAAGTGCTGTCACTGAATGTATAAACGCAAATGATAAATGAACTTGTTTCAGAACAGGTTCTAAGCATTAAAGCATGTATAAAAATTAAGTTCTTATACATGCTCTTAGGAATAAAGTCTAAGAGCATGTTTAAATTTATCTTAATTCATAATATGAAATCCCTTTTTCTACTACTTTTCGTCTATTTTTTGCTCAATAGCTAAGGCTATTCATCAAAAAATGAGTCTCAACTAGCAAAAAAATGGTACTCATATTATTGAAAAATACAATTTTAAACATGCTCTAATGGATAGAATTTATGATCCCTTTTAGGTGATATTCTTAAGCATTTCTAATACTTTATCTCGTTTACGTGTAGAGACTGGGATTAAGTGTTCTCCGTGGCACACTAAAGCATTTTTTTCCCCCTTATCGTAGCGAATAATATGATTCACATTAACTAAATAAGACTGATGTGGCCGCATAAAATCCTGCTGAGGCAAAATTTCTTCATACTCTCTTAAGTTTTTTGAAACAATAATCTCCGTATCGTCTAGCAACTTAAAAGTAGTATAGTTCCGTTCTGCCTGACAGTAAATAATGTCTTCTACTTTGACAATATGAATACTCTCCATTGTTTTTAGCATTATTTTAGTAACAATGGTTTCTTTATCTCTCACATTGTTCAGAAACAATTGCAATTGTTCTTGCATCACTGCTCTGGACAATACCTGCATTGCTTTATTAACTGCTGACACTAACTCTTCTGGATCAACTGGTTTCATAATATAATCTACCGCTGATACCTTGAGTGCTTTCATTACATACTGATCATATGCTGTCACAAAAATAACCGGCAATGGACTATCTAACTGTTCCACCACATCAAATCCATTTCCATCTCCTAAATTAATATCCAAGAAAAGTAAATCAGGCGATTCTTTTTCGATTTTATGTAACGCCTCTTTCACACTATCCGCTTCTATGATTTCTTTAATTTCGGGAACATAAAGCATAATCATATTACAAATAGTTTCTCTTGCTCTTTTTTCATCATCTACTACTAGTGCTAGCATAACTTTATTATAAATATTTGATAGGAACAGTGAAAGCCACTTTTGTTCCTGAGGGTTCTATATTGGTTACTTCTATAGCTATTTTTATTTTGCTACTTTTATTCAAGAACATTAATCGTTCTTCTGTAATTTTGGTTGCGAGTGATTCATGCTTTTTATTACGATTAACCTTGGCAGATTGTTCCAATCCTACTCCATTGTCTTCTACTTCTATTTTCAGAAAATTGGCTGTCTGATAAAATTTAACTTTTATCTTCCCTTTATAATCAATTGCTTTCAATCCATGTTCCAATGCATTTTCTATAAACGGCTGTGTCAACATAGGGGGAATCAAACAATCATAGGTATCTATCTCCTCGTCTAGTTCTATTTCGTACTCAAACTGATTATCAAAACGTAGCAACTGTAAAGACATATAGTTCTCCAGCCATTGTATTTCCTTGTCTAGTGTAATATATTCATTCCGAGAGTTTTCTAAAATAGCTCGTACTAGTTTCGCAAAAGAAGAAAGATAACGACTAGCATCTCTCAAATCATTTTTGTACATAAAACTCTGAATGGCAATCAGTGCATTGAATATAAAATGAGGGTTCATTTGATTCCGCAAAAGCTGATGCTTTAGTTGTGTATTTCGTTGTTCATTTTTGGCTCGATTCGTCCTAAAAAAGAAATAAGATGTTACGATTACTAATGTCAATACTATCCCTAAAATAATAATCCAATACTGTCCTCGCTCTACTTTAAGTCGCTCTATGTCCCTCTCTTTTCGAAGAAGTTGATTGTACTGTTCCTTTTTAGTAGTTTCATATTGTATCTCAAGTTCTTCTATTTGTTTTTGCTTCGTTTCATTCAGTATACTATCTTTAAGCAAAGTCATTTTCTGTTGGGCCTTATAAGCTGCTTGATAGTTATCTACTTCAGCGTATGCATGAGCTAACCCTTGGTAAATATCTTTGAGTGTTTTTTTATGCTCGCCATTCCGTACATACTCTAGTCCTTTTTCATAAAGCTGAATACTTTTCTCAATATTGCTAAATGTCCTATAAACTTCTGCCACGATATAATAAGTCATCCCAACTCTTACTTCAGATGGTAAATTTTCAATACTCTCCAGTGCTAAATCAGCATAAAAGAGTGCAGAATCTTTAACATTCATATCTTTGTATGTATTTGCTAATTCTCTGTAAGCTACAGCTTCAATAGTATATAACTGATGTTTTTGAGCCAACAAACACCCTTTCTTTATACTAGACAATGCTAACTCTAACTCTCCCAGTCCCTTATAAGCTAAGCCTACATTAACAGCATTAATTGACTGATCTAATACAGGTGTTTCACTTATTTGATAGTCATCTATCTGCTTACCTACCACCAAAGCATTATCAAACTCATTTTGATCAATATAAATACTAAGAAGAGCATTCAAACTATTGGTCACTTGAATACTATCCTGTAGTGTTTCATTGATATCCAAGGCAAGGTATATGTATTTCAATGCCTTTTTTTGGTTTCCCAAATCACTATGAATACTTCCTATATTACCGTAAGTACTTGCTATCTCTGACGAATCTTTAATCAATATGCTATACGTAAGGGAAGTATCAAAGTAGGCTAAAGCCTCTTCATATTTCCCCTGGTAAGCATAAAGACTTCCAACAGTATTAAACGCTCGAGCATGAGATTTCTTATTGCTATGTGGCAGTACACTAACAGAACGAATGGCATACTCTGTTGCTTTATCAAAATTATTAGGTACATGTAATGTAATAAGCTTCCCTAGAATATTTGCCTTCCCTAAGGAGTCTTTTTCTTCTATTACCAATTGTTCGAGACTATCAATATATCCAGCTGGTACTTGTTGAGCCCTTGCAATATTTACTATCCCTATGATAATACATAATAAACGAATAACTTTTTTCATCTTATAAAATGAAACATGAGCTATCGTTCCTTAACGATAACTCATGCCATGCGAAATAATCTATTTAGTAGATTTTAAAACCTATTTGAATTTATCCACTGAAAAAATCTTTCATTTTATCAAATAAGCTTTTTCCTTCTCGCTTACTTGCGGTAGGCTTAAAATTCTTTGCATCCCTTAGCTCTTCCAATGTTTTGCGTTCTTCCGCACTAACATTTTGTGGAACAAATATATTGATGTGTAGTAATTGATCTCCTTTGCCATACCCTTGTATAGAAGGAAGTCCCTTACCTCTCAATCGTAATATTTTTCCAGCTGGAGTTCCTTGTGGTAATGGAATTTTCACTTTTCCCGTCAAGGTCGGTACCTCTATATTTGTTCCTAATACGGCATCAGCAAAATTAACCTCCATTTCGTAAAGGATGTTATTCCCATCTCTAGTAAAATGTTCGTGTTCCTTTTCCTTGATATTAATCAATAAATCTCCTGCTGGACCTCCTAGTACACCTCGGTTACCCTTGCCACTCATCGAAAGTTGCATTCCTTCGCTCACTCCTGCTGGTATTTCTAGCTGAATCGTCTCTTCGCCATACACACGTCCATCCCCTTTACAGCTACCACATTTATTCGTAATCATTTTACCTGCTCCATTACAGGTAGGGCAAGCTGCTGTTGTTTGCATCTGTCCCAAAAAAGTATTCTGTACACGTCTAACGTATCCTGAACCATTACAGGTATGACAAGTTTTGACTGCATTTTTGTCCTTAGCACCAGAACCTGCACAAGTCGTACAGCCTACATATTTTTTTACTTTGATTTTCTTGGTTACCCCTTCATTAATTTCTTCTAACGTTAGGCTTACTTTGATACGCAAGTTAGAACCACGTTGTCCACCACCTTGGCGACCACCACGCTGTCCACCACCACCTCTGTTGCCAAAGATATCTCCAAATCCACCACCAAAAATATCGCTAAACTGAGAGAAGATGTCATCCATATTATTGAATCCACCTCCTTGGAAACCAGCCTGTCCATTTACTCCTGCATGTCCATATTGGTCATATCGAGACTTTTTATCATCGTTTGACAATACTTCATAAGCCTCTGCTGCTTCCTTAAATTTATCTTCTGCTCCTTTATCATCTGGATTTCTATCTGGATGGTATTTGAGTGCTATTTTTCGATAAGCTTTTTTTAGCTCATCTTTTGTTGCACTTTTGTTTACGCCCAATACGTCGTAATAATCTCTTTTCTGTGCCATTACTCTTAGTTATAATTTTATTCGCCTACTACAACCTTAGCGTAGCGAATGATTTTGTCGTTAAGATAGTACCCTTGCTCTATAGTATCAATTACTTTCCCTTTCAATTCAGGAGTTGGTGCAGGTATTTTAGTCAATGCCTCATGTAGCTCTGCATCAAAATCAGCTCCTGTGCTCTCCATCGGGCGTACACCTTGCTGCTCGAGTCCTTTTATAAGTTTGTTATAAACATGCACCACACCTTCTGGTATTTTATTATCAGCGTCTGCATCTGCATCTAGATTGATTGCTCTAGTAAAATCATCTATAGCAGGCAACAAAGCACTGAGTGTATCTTTAGAAGCTAATTTGATAATATCTATTTTTTCTTTGGCTGTACGTTTGCGATAATTATCAAACTCAGCAAAAATACGCAAATATTTATCCTTCATTTCTCCCAACTCCTTTTCCAATACTTCTCTTGACTTTTCCTTATTAGAAGTTTGTTGTTCTGCTACAGGCTCTTCTGCTGTTTCCTCTTCTACTTCTTCAACCTCTTCTGCTTCTACTTCTTCGATTACTTCTTGCTCTTCTACCGTAGCCTCTGTTTGCTCTAGCTCTTCTTCTTCGTGCTTATTACTCTGTTCCATATAGTATTATTCTTATTATTTTATCTATCAATTTATACCCCATTGTGAGTACTTTATTGGATCCATTGGTACAATTTTTTTGCCATGCCAAAAATAACGACAATTTGTCAGAATATGCTGTTTTTTGAAAGAAACCAGTCGTTAGTTTTGCAGCTTTTGTGTCAATATTTCATCCAGCTGTTCTTCTGTTGGGTTTGTCGCTATAATATTTTGCTCTGCATCAACCAAATAAGTTGTTGGAATTTCCCGAACTCCATACAGCAATGCAACATGATCATCAAGTCTTTTGATATCAGAAACATGCATATCCCAAATTAGTTGATCTTTCTCTATCGCAGACAGCCAACGTTTTTTATTAGTTTCCATTCCCAATGAAATAATCTGAAATCTACCTCCATTCCCAAAATCCTTATCCTTGTATTTTGCATATATTTTGACTAAACTTCGATTGTGTTGACGACAAGGTCCACACCAGCTCCCCCAAAAATCTAACAAAACTAAATCCCCTTCAAAACTAGACAGGCGTATAGAATCTCCCTCTGGTAAATAACCAACAAAATCAGGTGCCTTATTCCCTTGTGAAAACTTTGGAGCTCTATACCACTGCAATCCCCCCCAAACAATAGCAATAATCATGGGCAACCACAATAGTTCTTTTATTTTTTTTAACATTCTATTCATTTTAAAACAAAGATGAGAAAGTAACATGTAAGTTACTTTCTCATCTTTGAAGGATAGAAGTAATCAGACAATTTTTTAGGAGACCATTTACCTTGTCTGACTACTCAAAATTATTTATTTTATTAAGATAAAGGCACCTGTTTTTCGATAACCCCCATCTGTAGCAATGCTCTTTCTGAAGCTTTTTGTTCAGCACTTTTTTTACTAAAATCTTCTGCTGTTGCCATTTTTTTACCGTCCAAAAAAACCGCAATTTTAAATTTTTCTCGGTTATTTTTAGTCCTAAAATGCTCTTCTACTTCGTAAGCAATTACCTTTTGATGCTTCTGACTATATTCCAATAACTGGCTTTTGTAGTTGGTATCTAATGTCTCCAATTGATGAACATTGATATACTGTCGTAACATTTTATTGATAATAAATTTTCGGGTTCGTTTGTAGCCTACGTCCAAGTAAATCGCTCCTACAAAAGCTTCAAAAGTGTTGCCCATCATTGTGGGACTAATACGAGTAGCTCCATGTTGCCTCAAAAAGACTTCTAATCCCATTTTTTCGCCAACCATATTTAAGGTTTTGCGTTTGACCATTTTTGATCGCATTTGAGTCAAAAATCCTTCATCTTGCATGGGATATTTTCGGAACAAGTATTCAGCTGTTACTGCATCTAATATTGCATCTCCCAAAAATTCTAGCCGCTCATTGTTAGTGGGGTATCTTGATTTTTTACCCTTATTCGTTTTAGATTTGTGTGTAAACGAACGCTGATAAAAATGAAGCCTTCGAGGTACAAAACCCAGAATGCCTCTCAATTCTCTAGCAAAGAGCCTATTTTTAGAAAAATAATAATTGTAAATCTGCCTTAGCACTTTGATTTTTTTTAGTGTAGGGCCACCCTCCCTACTGATATTTTTTCCATTGCATTAGTGGCAAATGAAACTATTTCATTAATTAAAAAAGGATAATACACTTATCACTAGTGTATTATCCTTTTTTAATACGCTTAAACTAAGATAATCAAAAAATTATTATGCTTCAATTTTTTTGAATATTATTGTTGAGTTGTGCCCACCAAAGCCAAAATTATTACTTAGTGCTGCCGTGACTGTTCGTTTATGTGCCTTGTTAGGAGTCACATTTATATCCGGACTAATACTTTCGTCTAGTTCTGCCTGATTAATGGTAGGAGGAACAATATCTTCCATCACTGACTTGACACAAGCAACCGCTTCGATTGCTCCTGCTGCCCCTAATAAATGACCTGTCATTGATTTTGTAGAACTAATGTTGAGCTCTTTCAAGTGATTAGCAAATACTTGCTCAATTGCTTTTATTTCCATGACATCTCCTAGAGGGGTTGATGTACCATGAGTATTAATATAACTAATGTCCTCTGGTTTCATTCCAGCACAATCCAATGCCATAGACATCGCACGTACCGCTCCTGTTCCATCTGGATCTGGGGCTGTAATATGAAAAGCATCAGAAGTGATTCCTGAACCGGCTAATTCAGCGTATATTTTTGCTCCCCTAGCTTTTGCATGTTCATATTCTTCCAATACGATTGCTCCAGCACCTTCTCCCAATACAAAACCATCTCTAAACTTGTCATATGGACGAGAAGCTTCTTCAGGAGCTTCATTACGAGTAGATAAGGCTTTAAGAGAACTGAAAGAACCAATCCCTACTTCGGTTACAGATGCTTCCGAACCTCCTACTACAATTACATCTGCTCTGCCAAGACGAATCTGGTCAAATGCAAAACTAGCTGCGTGAGTTGCAGATGCACAAGCGGTTACAATTGAAGCTGTAATCCCTTTAAACCCATGTCGAATAGAGATGTTACCAGCAGCAGCATCTACGATCATTTTGGGTACAAGAAGTGGCGAAAAACGAGGTGTTCCATCGCCTTGATTAAATCGTGTAATATCCTCCTGTAAAGACTGAAGTCCTCCGATACCAGAAGACCAAAGCACACCTATATTTTCTTTTATTTTCTCACTAACCTGATCCAACCCAGCATCTTTAACCGCCTGATCACCAGCCACCAATGCATATTGTATAAATGGATCTGTTCGCTTAGCCAATTTTCGATCGCCTAGTGCTTCTACTACATTAAAATCCTTCAATTCGCAAGCAAATCTTGTTTTGAATTTAGATGCATCAAAATTTTTAATCTCAGCAGCACCTGATTTCCCTTCCAATAGAGCTTGCCAAAAATCTTCTACATTATTTCCAATGGGGGTCAGTGCTCCAAGCCCTGTTACCACCACTCTTCTTTTTGTTTCCATAGTTGTGTTGATGGGTTTAGTGATGAAGTTCTTCTTAAAAGCCTCCTTACATGAAAGGAAAGTATATTTTTCATGGATAGACTTAAAAAAACTTCTATGAAAAAACTGATTATTAGGTCTAATATATTCAATGAATATTGAACAAAGATATTGACCCAAAAAGAATAAGCGTTGAGACCGTTTGAATCTCAACGCTTATTAACTAATTTTTAGTTAGCTTAGCTTTTTGCAGCTTCTGCTTCCAAAAACTCAATAGCATTTCCTACTGTTTCAATTTCTTCTGCTTTTTCATCAGGAATAGCGAGTTCAAATTCTCTCTCGAATTCCATGATTAATTCTACTAAGTCAATAGAATCTGCTCCTAAATCTTGCTTAAAGTTAGCTTCTGGAGTTACTTCTGAAGCATCGATTACGAGCTTGTCGGCGATAATTTTGGTTACGCGCTCAGTTATATTTGACATAACTATTAGATTTTGTATAAAAATAAAAAATTACCTTATTGGTATTTAATTTATGCAGTGGCAAAGATGTACAAAACCAATTGCATAACCAAAGTTTTTCTTACATTTTTTAGTTTCTAACCCCTAATGCCAACTATAATTCAACCATTGGTTACCAAATATTGTCTAACTACGTTTCCTCTTAATGGTTCTTATTCGTTTGATGAATAAGAACTCTAATTAATATTGTTTGGTCTTATGACACAACTAACATAGGTACATTTTCTGCGTTAATGTATGTTAATCCCAACTTCTTTGGTATAATTTTGTGCTATTTTACTGATACAAATAGCTTATGACACCTAAATTAGAAGGTATTGTATACATCAAAAATTAATGGCATCTCCAAAATATATATATGAATATGCGTCTATTCCATCAATTACTAATAGGAACTCTCTTAATATTTTTCACTTCATCAGGGCTACTAGCCCAAGGGTATATTCTACTTCCGATGGACGAAAACCAGACGAATCACATGAAAGCCTACGGGATCACCTATCAAGTGTTAGCAGCCAAACAAGAAGCATTTTGGCTATTAAACTATGAAGGAGGTAGTTTTGCTTTCAAATACAATGAAGTGTTCAAAAAAGAGTGTATCCGACGAGGTGTTTCTTACAAACTCATCCCAACTGCCAAATTCAACAGTATTCTAGCTGAAATCAATCGTCCTGAAGTCAACATGGAAGCCATGAAACTAGAAGTAGCTCCCAAAGTAGCGGTATATAGCCCTACGGTAAATGCCAAAGGAGAGGAAGTGCAGCCTTGGGATGATGCGGTTACTTTAGTGCTTACCTATGCTGAAATCCCCTATGATTTGGTCTATGATGATGAAGTTCTAGAAGGTAAATTGAATGAGTATGATTGGCTACACTTGCACCATGAAGATTTTACGGGGCAATATGGGAAATTCTATAAGACCTACAGCAATCAACGCTGGTACAAGGAATATGTCCAAAAAATGGAAGCTTTAGCCACCAAAAATGGTTTTGACAAAGTTTCGGAACTTAAACTAGCTGTTGTCAAAAAAATACGTGAGTTTGTCGCTGGTGGTGGTTTTATGTTTGCTATGTGTTCCGCTACCGATACTTATGATATTGCATTAGCCGCAGATGGCGTTGACATTTGTGACCATATGTATGACGGAGATGCCCCAGATCCTGATGCTCAAAATAAACTTGATTTTGACAAGACTTTTGCTTTCAAAAACTTTGATTTGGTCAGAGATCCACTCAAATATGAATACTCTACTATAGACGCCTCACCAATCACCTCTCCTGCTAGACGAGTGAAAGATGATGTTGATTACTTTACATTATTCGATTTTTCTGCTAAATGGGACCCTGTACCGACTATGTTGACCCAGTGCCACACCAAAACAGTAAAAGGATTCATGGGCCAAACAACAGCATTTCGAAAAAATCAAATCAAATCAAATGTACTTGTACTAGGAGAAAACAAGCCTGCCAATGAGGCCCGCTATATCCATGGGACTTTTCAGAAAGGTTTCTGGAGTTTCTATGGAGGTCATGACCCTGAAGATTACCGTCACTATGTGCATGATCCAGCAACAGATTTAGATTTACACAAAAAATCTGCAGGGTATCGCCTTATTTTAAATAATGTCCTCTTTCCTGCGGCTAAAAAGAAGCCTAGAAAGACCTAACTATTCTTGAGCATACCTCAAAAAAAAGGCACAATAGTGCTTAAATGTATTGACTTGTCGCCTAAAGAAATGATTCTCTACTATAAGTGTTTTCTGAAAAAGCAACCAAAGAC
>CAYOJF010000014.1:18970-28335 GCA_964404215.1 uncultured Aureispira sp.
ACCAAAGACTTTGGTTGCTTTTTTTATTTGAGTAATTTTGCCCTATATTCTAAGTTGGGTAACTGCTGTTATCCAATAGACGCTAAGAGTTTGTCTAAAGCAAGCTCTAAAAATCAAATGATTTATGAAGCCATTGTTTTTATTGTTTTTATTGTTCCTTCTAGGCTCTGCTTGTACATCTAGTAAGCAAAACACCACAGAAGCAATTGAAATAGACTTACAGAACCCTGTTATCAAACAAATTCTAAACTTCAAGAATAAACGAAATACACAGAACATACTCCCTTTTCTATCAGTAGATAATCCTTCTCATAGATATATGGCAGCCTTTTCTTTAGGGTCGGTACAAGATACTACTGCTATCAAAGAGTTGTCTGCACTACTGAAAGATAAATATCCTGAGATACGAGCTATGGCTGCTTATTCATTGGGACAAACAGAAAGCCCTACTGCCGCACAGTATCTTGTAGAATCTTTTGACCTAGATAGTGTCCGTACGGTCCAAGCTGCTATCCTAGAAGCAGTTGGAAAATGTGGCACGATGGAACATCTCAAATATATGGCTACTACTCCTCCTTACCCTATTCAAGATAGCTTATTATGGGAGGGACAAGCTTGGAGTATCTACCGTTTTGCTCTACGTGGTCTCGTACATCAAGAAGGTACTACCAAAATCATGAATGATTTCATCGCCAACTCTCTAATGGCTCCTAAAGCTCGATTTGCAGCAGCTCACTATTTGGCTCGTACACAAGGAATAGACCTAACAGGCTATGAGAATGTACTTCTTAATAGTGTAGAAGAGGAAACGGATGTCAATACTCTACTGCCGTTAATTATGGCTCTAGCCAAGACTAGAACCATCCGAGCAAGAGAGCGGTTATTGACTCTTTTTCCAAAACAAAAAGACTATCGCACTAAATGCAATATACTTAAAGGTTTACGTTATTTTGATTATGATTCTGTCAAAACAACAGCCTTCACGGCTTTGAAAGATACTAATTTGCATGTTAAAGTATGTGCTGCTCAATATTTGTACTACAATGGCAATGACTTTGATGCAGGCAAATACTTTGAACTAGGTTTGGCAGCCAAAGACTGGCAAGTTGGCAGTGTTCTATTTGGTGCTGCTCTTAAGAATACCATTTATTTCAAAACAAAAACAAAAAATTTCTATAGCTCAAAAATAGTTGGTCTTTATAAGGAAAGTAATAATATCTATGAAAAAGGAGCCCTACTAAAAGCATTAGGAAATTATAGCTGGAATTATAGAGTAATCAGCCAATCTATGTTTTCTGCTGTTGATTCTGTCAAAATTGACCCTATCATTCGCTCCAGTGCTACGGAAGCACTTTGTATGTTACGACGTTCCAAGGATTATGCACGGGAACTAAATATGTCCAAACTACGAGTAACCAAAGAACTAAATGTCATTTTTCAGCGAGTAATCACGGAAGGAGATCCTGCTATGAAAGCTATTGTAGCAGAACTCTTAACGATTCCCGAATTAGATTTCAAGACGACCTATCCTGATTATCAATTTCTAAAAGAGGCTCAGTCTAAATTATCTCTTCCTAGTGAAATCGAGACGTATATTTATTTACAAAAAGCGATTAACTATTTTGAAGGGGATCCAAGCAAATCTGTTTCGGTAAAATCAAATTCATATACAGAAATAGATTGGCAATTGATCCGAGCATTAAAAGAAAAACATCAAATCACGATGCAGACCAGCAAAGGGAACATCACTCTTCAGCTCCTGCCTGAAGTAGCTCCTGCTACGGTTACTCAGTTTGTTAATCTAGTCAAAGCGGGCTATTACAATGGTAAAGCTTTTCATAGAGTATTACCTAATTTTGTTGCTCAAGGTGGTTGCTCACGAGGAGACGGCTGGAGTGGGTTTAATGTGACTGTAATGTCAGAATTTGGAGCCAATGTAGATTACCATGAAGAAGGAATGGTTGGCATGGCTTCTGCTGGAAAAGATACCGAAAGTGCTCAATTTTTTATTACACATGCTCCAACCCCATTTTTGGATAACAATTATACGATTTTCGCAAAAGTCTCTAAAGGGATGTCTGTTGTGCATCAATTAGAAATTGGCGATATCATCAAAAAAATAGAAATTAATTAATCGGACTATATTTCAGCCTAGTATGCACAAGAAGCTTTCTTTTGAACTTTTACTACACTGAAATGTATACTCTTTCCGTCCTTATAAATAAATAAAACGGCTAGTCTTTTATTATTCCATATACTAATTACTGGAATTTAGGGGGCAGCAACTAATTTTCCAAAAACCACTCATGGCTGATAACATACATCCTATATTTGATATGCTGCTCCAACGAGCAGAACGAGAAAAACGCCTCCAACAAAAAAGTAAAGTACTTTGGTTGACAGGTCTCTCTGGCTCTGGAAAAAGTACCATTGCCGAAGCATTAGAAAAAAAACTGTTTGTGGATGGTTTTTTTCCACAAGTATTGGATGGAGACAATATTCGTTCAGGAATTAATAATAACCTAGGATTCAGTGTCTCTGATAGGCAGGAAAATATTCGACGTATAGCAGAGATTGCCAAACTTTACTTACAATCTGGTATTATTACCATCAATTCTTTCATTAGTCCAACACGCTCAATTCGTCAAATGGCAAAAGAGATTGTTGGTACCGAAGATTTTATAGAAATTTACATTAATACCCCTTTAGCTATCTGCGAAAAGCGTGATGTAAAAGGACTCTACAAGAAAGCACGTAGTGGTGCTATTAAAGGATTTACGGGTATAGATTCTCCTTATGAGCCACCTATAAACCCTGCTCTAGAAATCAAAACCGAGAATCAAACGGTGGAACAGTCTGTTGAAATACTGTTTGATTTTTTATTACCAATCATACAATTTGATTAAAATATATCTATTATGAAACATTATATAAGCCACTTAAAAGAGCTAGAAGCAGAGTCGATCTTTGTTATTAGAGAAGTAGCTGCTCAGTTCGAAAAACCTGTCCTCATGTTTTCTGGCGGTAAGGATTCGATTTTGATGACTTATTTAGCTCAAAAAGCTTTTTATCCTGCCAATATTCCTTTTACGTTATTGCATGTAGATACAGGGCATAATTTTCCTGAGACTATCCAGTTTAGAGATCAATTGATGGAAAAACTAGGCGTAAAACTAATTGTTGGTTCGGTACAAGAAGCGATTGACACAGGTATGGTCACCGAAGAAAAAGGATTTAATGCTTCTCGTAACTCATTGCAAACAGCTGTCTTGTTAGATGAATTGGAAAAAGGAAAATTTGATGCTGCCCTAGGTGGTGCTCGAAGAGATGAAGAAAAAGCAAGAGCAAAAGAGCGTTTTTTCTCCCACAGAGATGAGTTTGGTCAGTGGGATCCTAAAAATCAGCGTCCAGAGTTATGGAATATATTCAATGGGAAAAAACAATATGGAGAACACTTCCGTGTCTTTCCTATTAGCAACTGGACAGAACTAGATGTATGGCAGTATTTAGAAATGGAAGGAGTAGAACTGCCCAATCTTTATTTTGCCCACACACGTCCTTGTTTTGTAAGAGATGGGGTCATTTTAGCTGACTCTGATGCAGTGAATAAACGCCCTGAGGAGAAAGTAGAAGATATGATGGTTCGTTTTCGCACGATTGGCGATATGACCTGTACAGGAGCGGTATTGTCAGAAGCTAATACCATGGAAAAAATTGTAGAAGAAGTAGCTGCCACTAGGGTAACCGAAAGAGGTGGGCGGTCTGATGACAAACGTTCTGAAACAGCAATGGAAGATCGTAAAAAACATGGTTATTTCTAACCTTGGACATTGAATCAATTTGAAAACACTCGTAATGAACTATCCGAAAACAGTTTATTACTCAATATTATACCAATAAATCATGGCAAACAAAAAGACAGAACTACTTCGTTTTACCACCGCAGGTAGTGTAGATGATGGTAAAAGTACCTTGATTGGTAGACTGTTATATGACAGTAAATCTATTTTTGAGGACCAATACCAAAACATAAAAGAAACTAGCGAAAGAAGAGGAGAAGAGGATATCAATCTAGCACTATTGACTGATGGTCTAAAAGCTGAAAGAGAACAAGGTATCACGATTGATGTTGCTTATCGCTATTTTGCTACGCCAAAAAGAAAATTCATTATTGCCGATACTCCAGGGCATATACAATATACTCGTAATATGGTTACAGGGGCATCTACTGCCAATGTAGCCCTAATTTTAGTGGATGCTCGTCATGGAGTCATAGAGCAAACTCGCCGCCATTCTTTTATTGCCTCTCTACTCCAAATCCCTCACTTGATTGTGTGTATCAATAAAATGGATTTAGTAGATTATAAAGAAGAAGCCTATTTAAAAATTAAAGAAGATTTTGGTGAGTTCGCTTCCAAACTAGATATCAAAGATGTAGATTTCATTCCTATCTCAGCACTCAAAGGAGATAATGTAGTCAACCGCTCTGAAAACATGTCTTGGTATGGTGGCTCTACCTTACTTTATTCACTAGAGAATGTACACATTGCTTCTGATCATAATTTCATTGACTGCCGTTTCCCTGTTCAGCATGTCATTCGTCCTTATACAGACGAATATCATGATTACAGAGGTTACGCAGGCCGTGTAGCGGGAGGTGTGTTCAAAAAAGGAGATAACGTGGTGATACATCCCTCTGGTTTTAGCTCCAAAATCAAAGCCATCAATACTTTTGATGGAGAAATAGAATCCGCTTACCCTCCTATGTCTGTCACCTTATTATTAGAAGACGATATAGATGTGAGTAGAGGAGATATGATTGTCAGAGAAAACAATCAAGCAACGGTAACACAGGACTTGGAAGTGATGATTTGTTGGTTCCACCAAAAGCCACTACAAGTTCGTGGAAAATACACGATACTCCACACGACTAAAGAAGTCCGAGGGCTAATTAAAGATGTTCGCTACAAACTTAATATCAATACTCTCCAAAGAGAGGAAGACGAAAAAGTCATCGGTATGAATGATATTGCTAGAGTTGTTATCCGAACCACTAAACCACTATTTATAGATCCCTACCGTAAAAATAGAGTAACTGGAGCCTTAATCTTTGTTGATGAAGGAACGAATGAGACTGTTGGTGCTGGTATGATTATCTCTTAAGTTTACTATGATAGCAATACAAGAAAAGGGGTTAAAATCTGTTGATTTCAACCCCTTTTTGTTTTTAGGATAATATCAATTCCCCCCTCTAGTACTTTGATAATTCAAAAGTAACCCATAATCATCAACATCCAATACATTCAGAACAATATCATGGAATACCAACTGGCTGCCTTTCCCTAAAAATAGGTTTTGAACATAGGTCTTTTTTCTATCCTTGACGGTACATTTTATCACATACTCCTCTGTGCCAAATAGCCTTTGAGGACTAGAGAAAGTATAACAAACCCGTCCTACCTTCATTCGCTTCTTTTTGGAAGAAAATATTTTATATTTGCTTTTGGAAAAACGAATTTTAGGTAGCTCTACTTCTATATACTTCCATTTGAAGGTAGTACTATTAACTGTGTCAGGCAAATTAGCCCCGATACAGTAGCTTACATCCCATAACTTCCACTGCTTGTCCCGAATCGTAATCAACGTACTGTCTGTAAAAAAAAGACGCCGTTGTACTATAGTATCCTTTGTTTCTTTCTGAGGTAAAGAATGCCAATCTATTTCATGTAAAACAGGTATCGTATACCTAAAATCATCTTTATCTGTACAACTGAGATAAGGGTCTTTTATCTCTATTTTCTTGTATCCTTTAGCCCTATGCCATCCATGACTACGCTCTATACTATCCTGTTTTATTCGACGACGTTTTGTTATTTCATCAAAACTTACATATTTCTGCCGACGCCGAAAGACTAGCGAATCATTACCAGTCCTAAGTTTAGGAGGATCTATAAGAGCGAAATCCTGATAGCCTAATGCCTTATTGCTCTTAGATCGCCATGTTTTATGCAATGTCAATAGGTCTGGTGTAGTCGTATCTTCCTTTTCCTCCAATCCATTTTTCATAGGAAATACTTGGGCATATTGCTGTAGGGGGATCACAGGAGATGGCAAGTATCTTCTATACTTAAACCTATACTTATACTTCATCACCAAACTATCCTGTGCCGCTGTAGAAAAACAGATGCCTAAACACCCTAATAATATTAACCAAAATTTCATATAGACTATTTTTTGAGGAATCATTAGTATTTCTATCTCGTACTTCGATACTTCACAATTAATCCTTCACTATCAAAAACTAATACATTTAGGACAATATCATGGAAGACCAACTGGCTGCCCTTTGCTAAAAATAGATTTTGGATATAGGTCGTGTTTCTATCCTTGATAGTACATTCCATCACATACTCCTCTGTCCCAAATAGCTTTTGAGGACTAGAAAAAATATACGACAATCGCCCTATCTTGATTCGCTTATTTTTCTTGGAAAACACCCTGTAAAATGCTTTATACTTTGACTTATAAAGAGGCCTACTAGGTGGCAAATCTACTTCATCACACTGCCATCGGAAGGTCGTATTATTGACGGTATCAGGAAAATTGTACCCAATACAATAACTCACTTCCCACAACTTCCATTGCTTGTCCCGAATCGTAATCAACGTACTGTCTGTAAAAAAAAGACGCTTTTGCTCTATGGTATCCACTGCTGTCTGTTGCGATAAGGAAATCCAGTCAACCTCATGCAAAACAGGGATAGTGTACTTGAAGTCATCCTTATCTATGCAACCTATATAGGGATTGGGAAGTTCTCTAGGATTTTTCCAGTATTCTATCCCAATACGTCCTCCTATCCCATGGCTCCTTTCATACATAACTGTATGACATCTTCTCTCTTTATCCTTTTCTACATACTCTTGCTCCAACTGAAAGAGTATGGAATCATGTTGATTTCTTTCGTTAGCAACATCTATAAGAGCAAAATCTTGATAGCCTAATGCCTCATTCTTTTTAGATCGCCATGTTTTATATAGTTTCAATAGGTGTGGGGTAGTCGTGTCTTCCTTTCCTCTCAGCCCATTTTTAATAGTAGCTACTTGAGCATATTGCTGCAAAGGAATAACAGGTGGTGCTGCATGTCTCTCATACTCAAACTTATACTTATACTTCATCACCAAACTATCCTGTGCCACTACAACAGAAAAGAGGGAACCTAAAGACACTAATAATACTAACCAACGTTTCATGTAGACTATTTTTTGAGGAATCATTAGTATTCCTATTTAGTACTTCGATACTTCACAATTAATCCATCGCTATCAAAAACTAATACGTTCAGGACAATATCATGGAAGACCAACTGGCTGCCTTTTCCTAAAAATAGATTTTGAACATAGGTCGTGTTTCTATCCTTGACAGTACATTCCATCACATAATCTTCTGTACCAAATAGCTTTTGAGGATTAGAAAAAATATATAACAATCGCCCTATTCTGATTCGCTTATTTTTCTTGGAAAATACCCTATAAAACGCTCTATACTTTGACTTATAAAGAGGCCTACTAGGTGGTAAATCTACTTCATCACCCTTCCATTGGAAAGTTGTATTATTGACGGTATCAGGGAAATTGTACCCAATGCAATAACTCACTTCCCACAACTTCCATTGCTTGTCCCGAATCGTAATCAACGTACTGTCTGTAAAAAAAAGACGCTTTTGCTCTATGGTATCCACTGCTGTCTGTTGCGATAAGGAAATCCAGTCAACCTCATGCAAAACAGGGATAGTGTACTTGAAGTCATCCTTATCTATGCAACCTATATAGGGATTGGGAAGTTCTCTAGGATTTTTCCAGTATTCTGTGGCGATCCTTCCCCCTATCCCATAGCTCCTTTCATGCATGAGTATCCAATCTCTCATTTCTTTATCCATTTCTACATACTCTTGCTCCAACTGAAAAAGAATGGAATCGTGTTGATTTCTTTCGTTAGCAACATTTATAAGAGCAAAGTCTTGATAGCCTAATGCCTCATTTTTTTTAGATCGCCATGTTTTATGTAGTTTCAATAGGTGTGGGGTAGTCGTGTCTTCCTTTCCCCTCAGCCCATTTTTAATAGTAGCTACTTGAGCATATTGCTGCAAAGGAATAACAGGTGGTGCTACACCTCTCTCATACTCAAACTTATACTTATATTTCATCACCAAACTATCCTGTGCGGCTACTGGAAAGAAAAATCCTAAGCACACTAATAGTACTAACCAACGTTTCATGTAGACTATTTTTTGAGGATACCAAATTTCTGACAAACCTCCTCAGCTGACATGTCTATAAAACCTTCCTTTTTAGTCTGAAAACGAAATGATCCATTATGAACAGACTCCAAAATACATTCATTACCATCTTTACTTATCCATGTGATATAGACTGCTTCCTGTAAAACCGTTCCTAGATCAGTAGTGGCAATGATGGGTTGAAACTTCCATTGAGTTACCTCATCTGTTCCAATTTCTTGCAATAGCCCGTCTATTTCTATTTGCATAAAGTCAGCATCCACCTTTTTGATTACTCCAACTCCATCAATGGTTTTCCATCTAACCTTATCTTTCATGCCAAGTAGTAAAAGTTGGTCTTCTTTCGACAGTTTCAGAAAACTATTGGTCCTTTCTATTGGTTTCGCTGGTTGGGCGGCTTCATTGGTCATATCATCAGGACATCCTTTATCAGCAGTTAGGGGTACGGCGGCAACTTGTGCAAATTTTTCCTTGATGGAACGGATATCATATCGAAACTTTTTTAACGATAGAGGATCTATCAGTGTTATGATTTCCTTATCTGTATCTACCTCAGATACACTATAAGCATGTGCATCATTTGCTACTGTAATCACTTTATCTTTATTGGCAACAAACCACTCTTTAAGCTCCTCTACCTCCATTCCCTGATTCTTGAGTATAACCTCTTGGGGAGCAGGTTGTCCTGTCAGAACAGACAGTATCATATTAAGCGAATAACCATCTTTTTCAAAGATAGCATACCCCCCTAATAGACTCGCCACTGCTTTTTCTATCAATAACACCCAAATTTCACCATCTCCTTTACCGACAAAGAAGGGATCTCCTCCTCCTGAAGAATAAAATTCGTTCGATACCAATACCTTTACTTTCTTGCCCTCTTTGTTTTTTTGGGGTAAATAAAGGGTTACCGAATACTTCTTAACTGTTTTTCCCTTTTTGGTAGTTTCCCCCTTAGGTTTAATGGCTTTTTTTATCAACTGTGGCTCTTTGGCAGCGATCTGCATGAGTGCTGCTATTAGAGTACAATTGCCATTTTTGAGCTGTTCTACATCATTGTTGTCTATTT
>CAYOJF010000014.1:28435-63689 GCA_964404215.1 uncultured Aureispira sp.
TTGAAAGCAGCAGGTATTTGCTGTTGAATCTCTTCTAACACTGCTACCAGCTTCTGAAAGGTCAGGAGATTTTTATTGACAGCAAGAGTAGTAGCTGGCATGAAATGATAATGTTGTTTACCTACTATTGTGTTATTTAGATCTTTCGCTCTCTTTAGTAGTTTATCTAGATCATTATCCAAGGTAACATAAGTAGCTGTGCCGACTACATTAGAGCCTAAAAAAGTAGCCTGATTAGCCGCTGCGTCAGCAGAATCAGTATCCATATTATCCCCAGAAGATTTTCTTTTGTTTGCCTTGGCTAGTAGTTTTTGTTCTTTTTTAAAATTTCTGAGGGCTTGGTGTAGGGCCTTTTTGGCAACGAGGAGTGCTTTTTTTGATTTTTTTATCTGTATTCTTTCGTCTTTTGTGATTCTGCCATCTGCTTTATATAGGGCTATATTTTCTTCTAGTTTTTGTTCGAGTTGTAGAAACTTTGCTCTGATTTTTTCTAGCTCTTCTTTTGTCATGATTAGATTTTGTGTGATGGAGGTAACGAAGTTGTTTTTTTCTGATACTAAAAATACCTATTTTATTTGACAAATAAAAACCTATTCTAAAACGAATAAGAGAGGCTCATTTTTAGAATGAGCCTCCCTTATTCGTACACTATATGCAACTATCACTACTTACCCTTCACTCTAGCACGAATCCCTGCCAAAGTCTGATCTATTAGCAACTTACCATCTCGATAAATCTCCTTCAATTCTCCAGTCTGTTCTTCTTCCCAAGAAACTTGGTCAATGAGTTGATAAGTTCCATCCCTCTCCACTACTTTAATGAGTCCTTTAGCTGATTTTTTGGTTCCATCATCTGTAATTGGGTCTTTGAATATTTCTCTTCCTTTACCATCTACTTCGCCATAGGTTGCTTTCATAGCGAACCCAAAGGTATCTCTAGTATTATATTGATAAGTAAAAGAACCTATACCCAATACGACATTGGTGGAGGCAAATCCTTTTTCTTTTAACCTGCGACACATATTTTCGGCACGCTCTAGTGTAATACTATCGCCATAGATCGCTCCAATGTGTCCGTCTAGCTCTTTGTATCCTTTATCATTAGTAGTTCCACCAAAAGTATCCCACAAACTCTCTACTACCCCCTTACGTTCTATTTCTGTTTTCCCATTTGGATTTCCACAAATAATATCAACAGGGTCTCCACTATCAGGGCGAATAACCACCTTGCCATTTCTAGCCAAAATATCTTGTTTAAGAGCAGGTAAATATTCGGTCAATACTTTCCACAAATCCCAAGTATCGGACACAATAGAAACAATACCTGAGGGATAAATTTCTGTTACTAATCGCTTAAAGGTCTCCAATTCGCCTGTATTCGTCCCCATACACATGACGGAATGTTCGGTAGCGGCTACTGTTCCGCCTACTACCTCGGTATCAGAATTAGCATTGTAATATTCCTCCATAAAATCAATCGTAGGAATAGTATCGGTACCCGAAAAACTAAGTAAATGACCTGCGGAAGACATCGCTGCTGCTTCTAATCCTGCCATTCCCCTCATCGAAAAGTCATGTCCTTGCCAATCTACAAAATCAAGAGCAGAAGACGTTTCCTGTGCATATTTGTCCAGGATAGTACGATATTTCTTTGCTAATGTAGCAGAGTTGCAAGTCATCCAAACAGTAGTTGATAGCAAAGTCTCAAAATAATTCGTCAACCAGAAAAATTCTGGTTTCGTATTGTACATCGTAAACATCGGCACTCGGATAGGAACGGATACACCTTCTGGCAATGCCTTGATGACCATTGGCAAATAGCCCAAATCATGCAAAGCAGCGATATGACCTGTCCCTACTTGATTGTCTCCCAAATAGTTATTGATTCGACGAGCGTATTGAGCGACAATCTTATCTTTAGGCTGATCAAAAAAATTGCGTTGAAAATCATCCAACATATACTTTTTGATGAAATATTGTAAACCAAAGAAAATGACTTCGTCAATCCCTTTGATACGACTTTTTCGAGGGGTCCAGTTAGAATAAACTAAAGTAGTGTTGTCAGGATATTGTCTGCGGTGATCTACTTTGTAACCGTCTGTATAGAGTAATGGATTCATAATTGTTTCTTGTTTTAATTAAAAATGGAATAATTAACAATTAATAATAGAAGCCGCTCCTTTATCTAGATAGCTTCCATTATTAATTATCATTTTGGGATGTTATTTTTTTATTCTAATAAATGATCAATAACCTGTGCTAATGTCTGATACTGTTGGATAGAATAGCGATGGCAAACGATGTCTATATTTCCTTTTCGCCAAAACCCTTCTTCGCAAACCACCAATAGTTTACCTGACTCCGCATACAGTCCAAATTCTAGTAAAGAGATAGGGGATTTAGTTCCTTCAGCAAAAAAGAGTAGAATATAATCCGCTTCCTCCAGTGCTTCTAATTCCCATTCTACTTGTTCTCTAAAATAAGGATTATCCATAGTCTGTATCCAAGTGCTATCCCACTGCTCTCTTCTTGGATTGAAGACATTAAATGTTGGGTATAATGCTTTTTCGCATTGCTTTTGCCAATCAATTGCTTGGTCCATTTCTATAGATCCTGCTAGAAAGACACTAGGTTTTTCAAGGTCTCTATCTTCAATAGATAAGGGTGCTTTGTATATCATATAGCTGCTATATCAATGTATTCAAATCAATGGTTGTTACTCCTTTTATATCTTTTATATCTCGGAAAGAATTGGTGGTGAATATTTGATCGAAATGTTCTGTTAAGGCATCGAACCCTTTACTAAAAATACCATGACTGACCGCTAAATACAGCTTTCCTGCTCCTTTATTTTTGAGTGTCGTTGCTAACCCCATGAAAGTTCCGCCTCCATCACAAATGTCATCTACAATCAAACAATCTGCTCCATTAAGAGCATCTGCATAGACTTTGAACCCAGATAGCTTCCCTGTTTTGACATCTCGTACTTTCGAACACTCTACTACCTCCATTCCACCTAAATAGCTGGATACTTTATAAATCTTTTTCAATGCTCCCCCGTCTGGTGAAATTAACTTGATAGTTGGACAATCTAGTTCTGCTAGTACCTGAGCTATGAAACTATGATTATCTAATGCTTTACAATGATCTAAAACCGCAGGAGTCACTTCTGAATGAGCATCAAAAACCGTCACTTTCTGTACGTTTTGTAAGTTCAACAAATCAGCATAGACCTTGACCGATAATGGTTCTCCTGCTATCATAACTCTATCTTGACGTGCTGCCGGAAAATAAGGGATAAAAACTTCTACTTTAGATACCCCAGCTCGTTTTATTGCATCAATAGCCAGTAGTAATAATCCCATTTCATGAAAAGAATTGACACGATGTGTAATCTTAACCAGATCTACTGTCGTCAAGTCAGTTTTAATTTTGAGATGAGGTTCTCCTCCCGAAAAGATAAATTTTTCGTAGTCAATATTATTTTCTGTTCCAAATGGCTGGAACGCTGTATCTAAGTTCAGGTGCATTATCTTCATTTTATATTGGATTTTGTCTTGATTAGTATCTAAATATAAGACACTTAATTAACTTTGCTTACTTTTTAAACTAAGTATCTGCAAAAAAAGTTGCATTCCTTTCAAAAAAAATAAAAACAGCCTATTAGAAATCAATCTAATAGGCTGTTTATCAAAATTTTGCACACTATTTTTTTTTAATCCCAATAGACTACTACTTTCCCGATAGACTTTCTCCCACCTAAAAAATCATGAGCTTCTGCGATTTTGCTCACAGGAAAAGAGCCCCCTACAGTTGGATTAAGAGCACCACTCTTAATCTGAGCAGTTACTCCCTCAACACAGATTTTGAGTGAATCAGGTCGATTATCTGCTACTCTCAACATATTTACTCCAGTGATCCCTTGTGACTCTACCAGCAACTGTACCACGGGCAAGAATCCAAAACCTGTGACTAGTTTGATCAAACCTATAATTTTGTTTCCTCCAGAACGACTGGCAGCTCCATAACAGATGATACGTCCTGTTCCATTTGCTAGTAACTTCCTAGCTTTCTTGACTGCTTTTCCTCCCAAACTATCAAACACTACATCTAATGGTTGTTTGCCAGAGACCCGATTGATATAGGCTTCAAAATCTTCTTTATTATAATTGATAGGGTGATCCACACCCAATTCTCTGAGGTATTCCAGTTTTTTGTCAGAACCTGCTGTTCCATAAACGATGCAGCCTCTATTTTTTGCCATTTGGACCAATGCTGTCCCTACACCACCTGCTGCTGCTTGTATCAGCACATGTTCTCCAGGATGCAATTGAGTCGTATATTGAGCACAATAGTAGGCTGTAGCATATTGGGTAGCAATAGCTGCTGCTACGCCCAAATCCATATCTTCAGGAATTACTACTGCTGCTCTAGCATCTGCTACAGCATATTCAGCATATCCTCCAAATCTGGTTAACGAAACTACTCGTTGGCCTACTTCAAATCCTTTTACATCTTTCCCTACAGCATGTACTCTACCTACTATCTCATAGCCAACTACTGCTGGTAATGGAGGACAATCTTCATAAAGTCCCATTCTCGCCATTACATCGGCATAATTCAATCCAAATCCCTCTCCTTTGATACAAATTTCATAATCTTTAGGAGTCGGAATAGGTCTTTCTTGTATCTCAAAAGCATCTTTAGCAGCTCCATTTTTAACAAGGACAACAGCACGCATTTTCATAGGTATATTATTTTCTAGTGTATTTGGTATAATTTCTACAGTCTTTGCATTGAAGTTCTATCCAGGCTAATACACTCTCTTCACCTGTTGTACTCTCAGCAAACCTTAATTTTGTTTCTTGACTTCCACAAACTCCACATGGATAACCAAAAGAAGGCATATTCGCTCCTTTTTCATTAATAAATGGAGCTTCGCTAATTTCTATTTGCCATTCCGCCTCCATCTTGGATTGTACAGTGGTATTTATATTTATTTTATTGGACATTATTCTTATGATTTTGTGTGATTACTTAAACATAATCTTTGTATTTGGCAAAAGCTGACAAATTCTTTCTTTTTCACTAGCTGATAAAGGATTATTTTTTAGTCGCAGCTTCTTCAGTTGATCTTTCAATTTCGCAATAGATTCAGGTAATTTTTTCAGTTGATTATTTTCTAGACTAATCTCATGCACACGCATATCTCCAATAGAATCTGGCAACCTAATTAGTCGGTTGTCATCCAAAGTTAATGACTTTAGGGAATATAATCGACTGATTTCACTAGGTAATATTTTCAGTTGGTTATTAGGGAGATATAGTGTCTTCAATTTACCTAAATTTCCAATTTCAATAGGTAATTGCTTAAGTTGATTATGATGAGCAAATAGTTTTTCTAATTTAGACAGTTGTCCAATTTCAGTAGGAAACGTTTTCAGCTTGTTATGTGCAAGGTTCAACCAATTCAATTTTGCTACCCCTCCAATTCCAGCTGTTAATTTAACTAACTGATTGTTCTGTAATTCTAAGAATTTAAGTTTTTTAAGCTGTCCTATTTCCTCAGGGATATTTTTTAACTGATTGTTATCGAAAGAAATAGTATGTAACTCTTTCAAATCACCAATCTCTTTGGGAAGAGAAGTTAAGAGATTCATTGACATGGACCATGAGCCTAGATTAGTTAATCCTTGGATACTTTTAGGCAACCGCTTAATTTGATTACAATCCAAATCTAGCGTCCTTAGTCGATCTAATAATCCTATTTCTTTAGGTAATTTGGTTATCTTATTATCCCGAAAATTAAATTCCCACAAGTTTTTGAGTTTGCCAATTTCTTTCGGAAGTTCAGCTAGTTCTTGCCCTTTCATATTCAAATTGCTACAACTTCTCCACCAATCAGACTCTAATTTATTTTGGACACAAAGAAAAACATATTTTCTCAAAGCTATACCTACTTTGTCGGTATAACTCCCCTTTAACCCTACACATAATTGAAATGCCAAAAGGGTATTTTTTTCATCTTTGGAACTAAGTAAATGAAGGATTTTTTCTTCGCTATTCATGTTTATTCTTAATAAATGGCTACTAGTAAGGTTGAATTTATTAAAAGTACTATTTTCTAGTCGCACAAAAGAATAAGGCCTGCAATCAAATAGATTACAAGCCTTATTTTTGGTGTCTAGTAATTTCAAATTGTATTACTTAACTGTAAGTTTATACGTTTTTCTTTCTTGACCATCAGTCAATTCTACAGAATAGATACCTGGTGTTAAGTTTTCTACTGAAAAGCTAATATTAGAATTTCCATTAAGCATTCCGATATCTTTATTCATAACCTGCCTTCCTAAAAGATCATATACATTTACTTGAAGGTTCATCGGTTTATCGGTCGTAAAGTGTAACTGAACATGATTAGATGCTGGATTAGGATACATAATGAAACGTGCAATACTATTTAATTCTTGAACAACTAAAGGCTGGTCAATAACATAACCATATTTTTCGCTTGGATTGATACCATAAGGTATAAAATCAGCCATTCCTGTTCCTCCACATTCTGTAGAGATAAAGCTTCCATTATTATTAATCAACTGTATAGTCGAAATCATAGAAGATATGGAAAGTTGTCCTGTAGTGCTCAGTGCATCAAAGATAGTTAAAGCATCTCCTATATCATTAAGATCATTTGCATTCATTATTCCTGCACTTCTAACACTATCACAAAATCCAGCAATCGAAGGTTCATTCAATACTGTTGCTAATCCAGTAAAAAGATTACAACAAGGTTGATTAAAAAATCCTCCAGTACTTCCATTTAGAAGTGAATCCGTTAATGTTTTCAAAATGGTTAAGTCATATCCTATTGCTGTCAAATCAAATGTGTCGCCTACCGCTAAAGAAATTCCATAACGTGATTTATTCCTTGGCATAAATACACCATTAACATCTGTACCTATAATCACATCATCACTTTTTGCGGCACCACTCTGATCTAAAGCTTTTGTGTTTCTTTTGGTAAGAATGTACTCTGTATTTGGCAAATCAATTGAAGCCGTAACAGCAAGTGTTGGTGCTACTGTATTTTGGTTTAGTCCAACTAAGGGCCCTTGTACACCTGATACTACTTCTGGAGCTATCGTAGAAGTAAGACAACAAGTACTTTGTCCTGTGACAGCTACTCCAGCACCAACAGCGTAAGCATATTTTGCTGTTGGTATAATTCCATAAGGAATAAAATTATTCATTCCTGCTCCTCCGCAATCAGTAGAAATGCTATTACCGTTATTATTAATTAACTGTAAGGTCGATAGCATAGAAGGAATAGACGTTTGTCCCGTAGTGCTCATGGCATCAAATACCGTCAATACATCACTAATATCTTTTACATCACTTCCTGAATTAATCCCAGCATTATTCACATTCATACAGAAATTACCCAGCGAAGGCTCTCCCAGTACTGCCCCTAATAATATAAAAAGATTGCAACAAGACGCACCGCTAGCGGCACTACCATTCAGTAATGAATCTGTCAAATTCTGAATCAACCCCAAATCATATCCAATTGCAGTCAAATCGCAGGTATCTCCTGGATTTAAGGTTACTCCATGCTTTGTGATATTGACTGGGCTAAAAACACCATCAATTGTAGATCCGATGATTACATCGTCATTTGTAGGCTGACCATTTCCATCTAAAGCTTTTGTATTTCTCTTCGTAATGAGATATTCTACATTAGGCAAATCTGATGATGCATTTATGCTTAGGACTGCTGTAGGTGTATTTTGATTGACAGGAATAATGGCCGTATGTACACCCGTTGTTATTTCGGGAGCTACCGTGGAAGCAGAACAACAAGTATTTTGAGCTTGAAGCAGATTCACCGAGCTCAATAGAAATAGAAAAAAGAATACTGTAGTAGATTTCATTACTTTTAGTTGATTTTAATTTAAAAAATATTTTTTCACGAGCTCAATATATGAACTTATGAACATTTCTTAATGCAACTTTTTCGAAATAATGTTTATTTCAATAGAAATTACCACGAATTGAGTAGTAGATTTTTGAGTTTAATGAGGCGGAATGGCTACTAAGTTAAGTATTCAACGATCTTAAACTCAAAAATCTATTTATTTTATCCTACTAATTAATTAATGAAAATGTCTAATATTCTTTAAATAAAAAGATCTTCTTTAATCGTACTTGAAGGCTGAAATCCACTGCTATTTCATCTAGATCATTCCTCTAGATTTCATTTCTAGATATTTATTGACACTATTGACAGAAAGATCTTCTGGACGGGTCAGTATCACTTGAATACCATACTGACGTAATTCCTGTACAATTTTATACTTTTCTTCTACAAATTTAGAGGCAATTGTCTTGTAGTAAATTTCCTCTGTAGTAGCTGCTTCTTGGTGGGCATAATCCAATATTTCTGTATTTTCGAAAAACACAACTACCAACAAATGACTTGAATTAATTCGTCTCAACAATGGCAAAACTCTTACCATCGCAGAATAACTTTCAAAATTGGTATACAAAAACAGTAAACTTCTACGACGAATAAACTGCTTAGTAGCCGTATAAAGTAGCTCATAATTTGCCTCAAAACTACGTGGCTGCTCTTTATACAATGTTTCAATAATCATATTGAGCTGTTTTGGACCACTATCAGCTTTTACGGTTGCCCCTATAGCATCTGAAAAGGTCATCAACCCTGCTTTATCATGTTTGTGCAAAGCAACACTGGAAATAACTAGACTAGTATTGATAGCATAATCCATCAAACTCATTCCATTGAAAGGCATTTGCATCGATCTACCTTTGTCAATGACAGAGAAAATTTGTTGAGAACGTTCATCTTCAAATTGATTTACCATCAACTCATTGCGACGACCTGTAGCCTTCCAGTTAATGTTTCTAAAGTCATCTCCTTTAACATAGTTACGAATTTGGTCAAATTCATAACTAGCTCCAATTCGACGTACTTTTTTGACTCCTCGCATAGTAGCAATCCGAGCCACTGCCATCAACGAAAAACGATTCATTTGGGCAATAGAAGGGTAAACCAATATTTTCTTTTCTACCTTTTTTTGTATCCGTCGTTCTACTAACCCAAGTACACTATGGACAAAAATATTTATATTATGAAAAGTATATTCTCCTCTAATAGTAGGTCTCAATTCATAGCTATAAGTCTTCTTTTCATCTCCTTCGAGTTTATCCTCTATTTCGAAATCTCGCTTCTGAAACTCAACAGGTAATTCATCTATTATTGATACATTAAGCCCTAATCCATATTGATTGTGTAAATGGAGTTGTACCGTATTGACGTCTCCCAACGAAAGCTGCCGTGGCAACTGACGGGTGCATTCTATTTGCACCCCTCTATTGAACAAAAGAAACATATCTACAATGACTAGTGCTAGTGCACCAATCAATAATGCCTGTGCCACAGGATATAAGATAGGGAATGGGAAAGCCGCAATAAATAAGGCTGTGATACCTCCAAACAATAGAAAAAATCGATTATTTAGATACACATTGCGGAGCAATATAATATTCAGTATTTTTTTGAGCATACTATTTTATAGTCTGTAAATTATCAGTTGAAGTTGATAATTTGAGGGTTTTATGAGCTAGTATTCAAATTCGACACGTTGTAATGGGAATCGGAATAGGTTTTTTTCTCGAATATAGGTCGCCACTTTCTCTGGTACAAATTCTTCCCAGCCTTCTGTGTCGTCCCGTAACAATCGTAATACTTCAGCAGAATAAATGTGTAAAACATCCTGATTAACCTGCTCTATATCTACAATCTGTTTGTTATCTAAAATATGTTTGTATAAGTATTGAATTCCTTGTGGAATAGGCATATTGGTACTGGTCATCATTTCACCACTTCCTTCTTTCTGTGCGGGATAGGCATATACCTGTACTCCTCTAGTAAAAACTTCTCCAAAAGAGACCAATAACCTCCCATCTTTATTACGTTGATATTTACCCAATATCAAATCCAATAGCTCTCTCGTCCCCATTACCAACCCTAGTCGTGCTACTCGATAATCCATTAAGTAGTGAATCAGTTTTTTATATCGATTACAGTTGGTAATCATCACTCTTTGTCCCAAATGATTGAGTAAATCAACTCGATCTAAAAAGTCTTGATTTTCTACTTTTCCTGTTTCTTTTTTGAGTTTATGCAGTGTTATTTCTGCTAATACTTCTACCCCTCTAGTTTTGGGAGCGGCATCTTTATAAAATTGTTTTGTTGCGGCATTGAGTCGATCTATAGTCCGAATAGTGGTAGGCTGGTAACCTCCTCTTACTGCCAATACTTCTTTTTTGTATACAAATTCTGAAGCATGTAATGGATTCCCTTGTTTATCTAAAATAGCGACAGGGGTCATTCCTTTTTTGACTAACTCTAACGCAACTAAACGGTTATCAATTTTCTTGAAATAAGGTCCTGAGAACCGTACCAGATCAATTTGGATGCGATACTGAAGATTATCCATCAATGAGTCTAATATCCATTGATAATTATCTCCATAACTAAAACAGGCATAAACCATATTGACCCCTAACATCCCTACAGCCATTTGTTGTAGTCGAGTGTTATTATCTAACATCTCTACATGTAGAATTAGTTCATTCGGTTCGCCATAAGGAGTCGATTGAAAACGAATACCTAGCCATCCTTGGCCTTTATTCGTCTTGTGATAATTCAATGTTTCGATCGTATCCGCAAAGGCAAATAACTGTGTATTGGGGCGTTCAGAAGCCAATCGATCGACCATAAGACTATACTCATGATCAAGCATTTTGTATAATCGAGATTGGCAGACATAACGACCACTTTGTTCTATTCCATATATATCATCGCTGACCAGTTTATCATAAGCTGACATGGATTTGGCAATCGTTCCAGAAGATGCTCCTACATCAAAAAAGCAACCAGCGACTTCTTGACCTGCACCAATTTCGGCAAACGAACCATAAACGGTATTGTTTAAGTTAATTTCTAATGCTTTTTGTTCCGTTTCTAATATTTGTCTAGACATCTTGCTCGGCTTCCTATTATGCTTTTATTGAATCAATTCATTAAAATAGTAAGTTATTTAAAATAATAGGCATTTTATGGCAGATATTTTATCTACTTACAGCCGTACAACATGCTCTAAAAAGACAGTTTCTCAAAAAAAACAAAAAAAAATTGTCGCATAGGCAGCATATACGAAGCCACCTCCGTTTTAGAGTTAAAGGCAATTTTTATATTACGTACCCATTACGAAAAGGCAAAAAGGTTTAAACAAACTTTAAGAAAAGACAAATCCGAAGCGGTTTGTCTTTTTGCTTTTTGGCAAGGGTTTAGCTATCTTAACGGTATCAAAGTTATTTGTACACCTAAGCTATTACATGATTTCTATACTATATAAGACTACTTTTCTATTTATATTACTCTCCTTTTCGAGTATTGTTGTAGCCCAGCCACCTATACAGTCTTCCAAACAAGTTGTTTATTCGCTCTCTCCTACAGATAGTATTGTTCGCTACGAGATCCAAACTACCTATGATACATTAGGTCGCCTCCTAAACAAAATAAGCTATCACTATAACCGAGCCTCCCGAAAGTTAACCAAAGAAGAGAAATCTACCTTTGATCCTACTTCTAATATACTGTCTGAGTCCATTACTACCTACAGAGGAAGCGATGTGACACAAAAAAAATTAAAGACAAAATACCTCGTATATGCTAAAAATCCACGTGAACATAAACGAATAACTCGTTTACTTTATGATAATTTGGGTGACATTGTCAAGGAAGACACCATTAGTTATAATGAACAGCAAAACCCCACAGAAAAATGTACTTACGACTATAGAGGAAATACTTCACTTGTATGCGAAGCATATGATTATGACAAACAACACCAACAGTGTCGCTGGAGAACCTATAGTAAATGGACTACAATAGACGCTAAAGGAGAAGTCGCTGAGAAACAAAAGAAACGCCGTGACTACAAATTTAGGTACAATAAAAAGGGGGATTTGAAACGAGCATGGGGGAAATATTATACCACTAAGATGTGTCGTAAACTGAAGTACACTTCTACAGGACTATTGATAGAAGACAAAACCGTGACTAAGCGTATGATCAAACGTCTTATTGACAATAAAGACAAAACAAAGGAAGAAACAGAATCATCCACCAAAAAAGCTAAAAAGAAATACAAAAAATATAAACAAAAAGATGTTCATTTGATCAAATATCAAAGTGGCAAGATGATTGAAGAACTTAAAACCAGAGATAAACAGATAATAGAACGAACTACTATCTCTTATCAAGATAGTGTAATCAAGAAAAAAGAGAAGTACCTGAGGGACAATCTCTCTATGACGGAAACGTATGAATATGATAAAAACCTAGTCCTACTCAAAAAAACACAAAAACAATACACCTCCAAGGGCGTTTTACGTTTTTCAGTAATTAGTTCTTATGATACTCAGAAAAACTTACTCAAAGAGGAGCAATGGATGAATGGTAAATTATATTCAACTTTAAATTTTAGTTACGACCAACATGGAAACCTTAAAGAAAAAAGTTTGTCCTCTTTGAATAGCCCAAATTTTGAAAAAACAACGTATATTTATAAGTACTTTTGATACTAATATTTTGAACTTATTTAAATAAGAAAAGAATGAAAAAAGCAATAGTCATACCTAGTTTGATTGGGTTGTTGTTCGCTTTAGGCGATGTTGCTTTAGCACAAGATGCTCAAGTTAAATCCTTAGAGTTCAAAAACTTTGAACGTCCAGAGGAAGAGAAAGAAGACAGTCTCAATCTAATCAAAAAAGAATACAAAGAATTCGACGAAAAAGGTCGTATGACATTGTTCGTCAAGTATCTGGCAAATCCTATTGGAGAAATCGTCAAAAATACTGAAACTACCAAAGAATGGGAATCCAATTCTAGATCAGAGGCCGTCATCAAATATGATGAAATGGGGGATATGTTATCGAAGATAAAAAAACACTATTCTCTCAAAGGAAATATATTGACTAAATCTGAACATATTGATTACCTCAAAGCTCCTAATGATCCTGTAATCAAACTATATACCTATACTGCTAGTGGAAATCCTGACAAGGTTACGATACTAGATAAAGATGAAAAGAAAGTCGGTATAGAACAGTACAAGTACAGTAAAGATGATGAGGAAATAGAATACAAAAAATCTTATAAACGCCCTGACGGAAGTAAATATTCTCACACCAAAAAGACCAAATATACCGACAACGGGAGTCTTGCAGAGCGTTCGATTCAGACCAAGGATGGCAAAGACACCTATAAAGAAGAAATCATCTTTGAGAAAAATAAAATCAAAGAACACATCAAGTATAAAAATGGTGAGATAATAAGTCAGTTTGGTGGAGCAAAAACAGCCGCTAAATATGACCCTAGCAAATCTCGTGTTATGATGGATTTTGGTAGTGGTGGCGATGACAAAAAGAAGAAAGGAAATGCTTATGGCAGTTTTGGACTATGGGCATCAGAAGATGAATTTGATGACAATGGCAATAAAATCAGAACAGTACAAACTACCGATGGAGAAATCACTCAAACACTAGATTACAAATATGACGACAAAGGCAATTTAGCTGAAACTGTCAAAATTTCGTTCAACGAAGGAAAAGAAACCAATAACGAAAAAGAAGCTTTTGAATACGACGACAACAACAAACTTCTCAAGAAAGCTATTTTTAGTAATGGAGTATTAGTTTCCGAAAAAATTTATGATTATACCTACTATTAGACCATATCAATTATTACTATGGATAGGGCTACCAATACTATTATCAGTACTGGTAGCCTTTCAGTCTTTGCCTACACCTAAGCCTATTGTCAAAACTAGGGAATATAAACAGTTTAGGGTAGTGAATGATACCGCTACATTATTCAAGCATACACAGACTAAATACAATATTCATGGAGAAATAATCGAATATGCTGTCTATGAGCCTAATGCCAATAGAATACTAAAGGAACTCAAAATCCTCAAATATAACTCTCAGGGGCTACTCGTAGGTATCATGGTTTACAATAAAGATAATGCTCTGGTCTGGACAGAAGAATATCAATATAACAACCGAGAACAGGTCACTAAAAGTCTACAAATAGACTATATGACTGCTAAACCTAAAAAAAGCTACCAAACCTTAGCTTACGATAACGCTGGTAGGCTCTTGAATAGCAAATCATTTAATACCAATGATATACAAATTGCTGAGATCAATAAATCCTACAGTGATAATGGAGAATTGCTTTCTTCTTCTGAATGGTCAACCAACGATAATGGAGATAAAGCCTCTAAGAAAACGATTGTAATTGAGAATCAATACAATCAGATAGGACAACTCACACACTCTATACGTCAACAACAATTAGGAAAGAAAAAAATAAAAGATATTAAAATATTCGAAAATTGTGCAATCGTATCCTGGACTAAACTCGAAAATGGTAAACTAGTCAGTCATTTCGAAAATAAACAGAAAGATATTGTTCCAGAAGCAAAAGAATATTTAATCCCTCCTCCTATTCCTGCCCAAGAAAATGGAGAACTAGAATATGATGACGATAAACGAGACCCACTCGCTAATATAGAACATAAGGCATACAGAACGGTCACTCGAAAGACGAATAAACAGGGATTATTAATCAAAAAGATTATCCGAGAATATAATCAAGTAGTCGAAGTTATCCATTATTTTTATGATGAAAAGGATCAACTGCTCAGAAAGCGTATTTTTGATAAAATAACTACTACAGAAAAAGAAATACGTTATCGGTATGACAAACACCAAAACACGGTAGAGTCTAAAATATACCGCAATGATAGTTTAGCTCAAAAAAACGTGTATAATTATGAGTACTATTATCAATAAATAGCACCATTCTCTTTCAACACTACACTCACTTTAATCAAACGAATATGCTTCAAAAATTACTACTTTTTAGCTTTTGGGTACTACTAGTACTCCCCTCTATTGCTCAAAAACCAATTATAAAGTCCGTACTACACCAACAACAAACTCGAAATACGGCAGATGAATTAGCCATCTCTACCCAAATCAATCAAGAGTTCAATACCTTTAATAAAATTGCTCTCCAAGAGTATTCTTATGCAGACAAAAAAGGGAACCTTCAACTAGAAAAACAAGTTCGATACAGTTATGACCCACAAGGCAGGCATCAAAACACATTGGAATATGATGGGCAAGGTATCCTCAATGCAGAAACGAAGATGTACTGGGATGAATATGACAATAAAAATAAAGTAGAAGACATTTCTTACTCGAATGGTAAAAAAGTAGCCGTAGCAGTGACCTATCAACTAGAATATGATGATAATGGCAATCGAAAAACCGAGCGATATTTCTCTAATGAAGGAAATGAAATAAAAGGTAAAAACTGGTACTATAATAGACAAAAAGAAGTCAAAAAAACGGTTGCATGGGTAGATGACAAAAAATCAGCTCGCTCTGAAACACATACCACTTACAAACGAGACAAGAATGGAAACCTAGTTCGTTCGGTTTCTAAAGAGAAAGTCAATGGTAAAATTTTCCGTAAAGACATTCGCTTCTTCAGTAATAATTATGTTATTGAATGGAAAAAATATCTCAATGGTAAACTAGAAAGTATATTTCGCAATGAATATAGAGACAGTGTAATCATCCGAACGACTAGACAGAATAAAAGAAAGGTGATTAGTATCGAAGAAGATGAAAAACAGCAATCTAAAATTGAAAAAAATACCAATCGAAGAAGCAAACGAAATAGAAAAGAAGACATCTGGGTAACCAATACTGAATATGATGCCTATGGCAATATACTAGTAACCTCTCAAAGTATGAATGGTAGTGTATTTTTCGTAACACAGTATACCTATGATGACTATGGTAATCAAATAAAAATGATTGAATATAACAAAGAGAAAGACATTAAAAAGGAAGAACAACTAGAGTACAACGAATGGGGAAATGTATCTAAAAGAACAAAATTTCTGGACGATAAAGTCATCTCTATTGATACTTATGAATATGAATATTTTGAATAGTCCAATCTTTTGACCAACTTTGAAATCTGTCTAATGTAGTAACCATACTATATCAGACAGTTTTTTTTTATTAACTCTTAATATCTTATGAAACATTATATTCCTTGTTGTTTACTATTGTTCTTATTTGGCAATAGTATTGCACAGTCTGATTTTAATTTGGAGCGTGTCCATAAAATCACCCAATCCACCTACGACTACAAAAGTACTCCTCCCTTACAGACTATTCTGAAACATAGTGTTTATGATACCAATCAAATCTTGACTAACCAAGATCGGTATAATTACTTTAAGGTCGATACAGGTAATGCCATCTCTACGCATTATCATTTTGAATATGCTCCTCGTTATCAATCGGGATCTTATTTTACCGAAAAACCAACACATAGTAGCAAACCCAAACGTGCTTACAGTAAACAAATTACCAAATTTAGAACTACCAAAGATCCTAAAAATCGTACTTGGACAAAGACCTACAAAGAAAACAGTAGTGACTTGCTCCGACACACTGAGAATAAATTTGATTCTAATGGTTTTCTATTAACAACTACTGTCACCAACTATCAAGCTAAGCCACCAAGTCAGCACATGGAAAAAGTAGTTCGTAATTCAGCTGGTAATATGACGCAATGGCAATCCTATGATGACGATGGTGATACCAAAATGCAAGCAAGAGATTTTTCCGCTACCTACAAGAACGATACCCTCCTCCTCAAATCTTCTGGCTACCTATACAACAACTGGCGACAAACGATCAATAAATTTTCGGGTAAGAATGAGCTCAAGAAAAATATTAGTTTTATTGGGAATAGAGCCCCCAATGGAAAAGTGAAAAAGCTAGATAAAAATATCACCATCTACAAATACAATAGACCCTACAAAACGATAGAGAAAAAGCTAAATAAGAAAACCAAAACGATTACCTATACCTATGAAGACGGTAAAGAAATATGGAATGTAGTTACTCCTGAAAAAACCTACACAGAACGTAAAGATTCTACTTTCTTAGATTCGCTGAGATTATTAACTAAATATACGGAAACTCAAAAAGGGCAGCCGTTTATTGAAATTAATATTGAATATGACACGAGTTTCCAAATACAGAAACATACCGAAATCGAATTTAGGAAAAGCGGTAAGAACTGGAAAACCGTCAAAGAGTATAATAGCAATGGTAGCTTAATCACTAAGTCTTTTTATGTTGCCGATAAACTACGCCGTAAAGATGTCTATCAATATGAATACTTTCCGCCTAAGGAGGAAAAGGAAACATCTATAAATGAAGAAGAGGTAGAAAAAGAGTAAGGTTTTATTTCCAAAAAGTAAAAAACTCCATTTAGCTAGCTAAATGGAGTTTTTTTTAGGACAAAAGGAATAAAAATGAACTTTTTCCTTCTATTTCTCGCTAGACATTTATAAGAAAAAATGCCATAAAACCAATAACAGTAATTGCTGTATAACCTAAAATTGAAAAAATAGAGGCTTGTTTAATTAACTCCCCACTATTCTCAATTTTGGGCAAATAGGGGGAGATGTCACATATCGTAGCCATACTAGGATCATGTACTTCGTAAAGAATTTTCTCATATTCTTCATCCTCTACATTATCATATAGGTGTGTCTTTCCTTTCACGAAGTACTCCTGCCCATCGGCCTCAAACTTAAAGGTATATTCATAAACCGTTTGTTCATTGATAGAAGTATTCGTCGCTTCAGAGGCATGTAGTTTGCCTCTTGCTAAAGCTCCATATTCTAATAAATGAAGTAGTTTTCTATTTTTATTAAGAAAGTAAGCTAATACTACACTTGTAATTGTCAATATAACCAAAAAAATAATCGGGGTTACTCTCCCATAAGGCATAGAATATGTTCCTAAAAGACGTCCAAACCTTGGTTTGTTTACATTGTACTCCACTACTATTGCGGACTCTATTTTATAGCTATTATCCGTTCCCGAATAACAAACTGTTGAATAACTCTCTGCTCCTACCTTATAATTAATAGTATATTCATAGCTATAGCTTACATTTCCATCATCATCTTCTGACTCTACTACCTCTCTATCCATTAAGACTCCTTCTGTGGTCGCCCACTCATCACCTATCAACATTAGCTCTGAATCTAGCACAATACTACTCGTTATCGCTAATATAATCCAGAAAATGACAGAAGTAATATGTGCTCCAGCTCCTCCTGACAGCACTCTCAGTTTTGTAATCCATGATACTCTACGTGATTTTTCCATTGTAATTCTTTTTTACATTCAAGTTCTAAGAGCAGGTTTAAAACAAACTAGCAATAAGAAGTATCGTTAATAGTAAAATTCCTCCTCCTCCTATCGCGATACATCTCCCTAATGCTTGCTCTCTGTCAATCGTAGGTGCTGTATTGAAAATTTGATAGCTTTTCTCATATTGTTTTTTAGTACCTATCAGAAGACCTATTATTCCATAGATCAACATAAACAAAGGAATAATAACTAATATAGCAATTCCTCGCCCAGAACGTCTACCAAATGTATCTTCAATCAAATCAATTAATCCATCCGAAAAACTAGCAGAAACAAATGTTAGTCCCACAATAATCAGCAGTAGATAAATCAATACAAAGGTTGATATAATCCAATTCGTTTGAGTGCGTCCTTTGTCTATTTCCAGTCCTTGTTTTTGGTGACTATCATAAGCACCTCCATAAAGCCAGTCCAAAACTTTCATAATAAAAGATATTTTTTGTTAATCACTAGGCGACTACTGTACCAAAATCATTGTACAAAATAGAACAAACAGCCCTACCAGGTTCAATAAAATATATCCTAATATAGAAAAGAAATAAGATTTTCTGCTCAAATTACCTTCCTCATCCATTGAAGGTAAATGTGGTAAAGAATCATATACAAATGCCCTATCAGGATTAGAGGGATCATACAGGATTTTTTCGGTTGGTTCATCCTCTAATAGCTCTTCTTTGTGGCTAATAGCCTTCACTGTATACGACTTGCCATTGACCGAAAAAGTAAAGTAATACGTATACGTGGGTTTATCTTCCTTATCGTTTGGGTGAGCTTCTTTTCGATCCAGTACGCCCCTAGTCAGGGCACCTGACTTCAATAAAGAAATAGACTTAACATTCTTCAGAAGAACAGCTATCCAACCTGCAAAAAAACCTATCAGTAATACTAATGGAAAGATAGCGACCCAGGTAGCGTGAGGAACAGCGTCGGTACCTGCTATGCGGGCATACTGTGGCATTTTTTCACAGTATTCAATTGCGACTCGCTGCCCTTCTTCATAAGAGTTTTCTTCTTCATCAAAGTACTTATAGCAAGTATTGATATACTCCTCCCCTGCGATTTCATAGGTTAGTGTATATTCATAATGAAACGCTAATTTTTTCTTCCTTCCTTTCTCCACAGCCTCTCGCTCTATCTTAGAGAGGATTCCTTCGCTATCTCCCCAAGTATGCCCTATCAAAATGAGTTTGGAGTTATAAGCAGTTCCTATACTCGCAATCAAAAGTACCCAGCAACCAAAAGTCGCTAGATACATTCCCAGACCACCTGTTAGGATTCCAAGTTTATTAAAAAAGGGTACTTTACGCAAAGATTTCATAATTGAATTAGATTAAGTGGGGATCAGATATTGATATAGTTTATCTATTAGATGAACAGTTTGGTTGAAAGAATATAGTAGTTGGTAGAAATAAACTATAACTCTAATAAATAAAGTTCATCTTTGTCTAATATTTTAACACAACACTACTCTTATATTACTGTTAAACAGTTTTATCTCATTTCAATAATTAAGATATAATGAAAATTTGGATTAATCTATTTTTTTTGTTTGTATTTGGTTCCTTACAGGCACAAGATACACAACAATACACCCTAAGTGGCTACATCAAGGATGGCTCATCGGGAGAGGAGCTCATTGGTGCCAACATAGTAGTCGCAGGAACTAGTACAGGTACTACTACCAATATTTATGGTTTTTACTCGCTAACACTAGACGAAGGAGATTATACTTTCGAAATCAGTTATATCGGATATGAGAACAAAAACATTAAGGTTTCGCTTAATGAAAGCCAAACAATAGATTTTGAACTCGGAACAGGAGCGTTAGAGACTGATGTCATAGTAGTAGAAGCGAATAAAAATGAAGAGACTATCGAAGATGCTGGTGTGGGTACTACCAAAATCAACATCAAAAACTTAGAAACCCTGCCAGTAGTTTTTGGAGAAAAAGATATTCTCAAAAGTATTCAACTACTACCTGGTATTAGTGCTGCTAGTGAAGGAAGTACAGGATTAACCGTTCGTGGTGGACGTCCTGATCAGAATCTAATTCTATTGGATGAGGCAGTTGTCTATAACCCTTCTCATTTCCTAGGTTTCTTTTCTGTATTCAATTCTGATGCCCTTAAAGATTTAACGGTTTACAAAGGTGGAATCCCTTCTCAATATGGTGGAAGAGCCTCTTCTGTACTAGATATTTACATGAAAAATGGTAACAAACGTAAATTTTCACTCTCTGGTGGTCTAGGACTAATTTCTTCTAGATTGACTTTTGAAGGTCCTATTGTAAAAGATAAAGGATCTTTTATTATTTCTGGTCGAACTACTTATTTAGATCTACTATTACGGATTGCTGATCCAGGGCGATTTGGAGAATTGCAGTTGGGTTTTTGGGATCTAAACCTAAAAGCAAACTATGCGATTGGCAAAAAAGACCGAATTTTTCTATCGGGATATATGGGGCAAGATAACTTTGGTTTTGGTGCCTTTGGTCTTAATTATGGTAATTACACAATTACAGCACGCTGGAACCATACCTTCAATGACAAGCTATTTGCCAATACTTCTTTTTTCTTTAGTGACTATTCTTATGGTTATAAGATTGGTGCTTCTGGCAATGAATTCAATATAGAAGCAGGTATTAGAGACTTTGCTCTCAAACAAGACTATAGCTACTATCTTAATCCTGAAAATACCATAAGATTTGGCTTCAATGCCACTTATCACCAATTTCAGCCAAGTCAACTTCGTTCAGAAAATGACAATATCAATAGTCTACTAGCAGAAAAAAAACATGGTATAGAAAGTGGAATTTATGGTAGTCACGAATGGAAAATTACAGACAAACTAAAAGCAGTTTATGGATTGAGACTATCTCTATTTAACCAAGTTGGTCCTGGAGATATTTATAGTTACAATGGAGATCAAACGGATACGACCTCTTATGCTGTACTAGAGAATGTACAAACTTATTGGGGAATAGAACCTCGCCTAGCGGTTACCTATGACCTAAAAGCCAATACGGCCCTAGAATTTGGTTATCATAGAATTCACCAATACTTACATTTATTGAGCAATAGCAATAGTCTAGCCCCTAATGATGTATGGATTCCGAGTAGTAATAACGTAGCGCCACAGATTGCAGATCAAGTTAGTGTTGGTGTCAAACAAACCTTATTGGGAGGAAAAATAAAAGTAGGTGTTGAAGGGTATTACAAATATTTACAGAATCAAGTAGACTACGAAAACGGAGCCGACATATTGCTCAATGCAGATATCGAAAGTCAACTATTGAGAGGTGTTGGTTGGTCTTATGGGGGTGAATTATTGGTACAGACTCGTTTTGGAAACTTCAATGGATGGGTCAGTTATACTCTTTCTCGTACCATGTATCAGTTCAATGAGATTAATAATGGTAATCCTTATCCAGCTCGTCAAGACCGTACCCATGATATTGCACTTGTAGGAACTTACGAACTCAAAAAACGTTGGGTCTTTTCGCTATCTTGGATTTATCAGACAGGTAATGCCGTGACCTTCCCTAGTGGCAAATACGAAATCAATGGTCAAAAAGTAAGCTACTTTACAGAGCGTAATGGATATAGACTACCTGCTGCTCACCGACTAGATGTCGCCGTTACATTCCGTAACAAACCAGAGAAAAAATTCCAATCTAGCTTCACCGTAGGTATTTATAATATTTACAATCAATTGAATCCCTTTTCGGTTGATTTCCAACCGAATCCTGATGACCCAAGCCGAACAGATGCTGTTCAGTTAAGCCTGTTTGGTATTGTACCAACAGTCACTTGGAATTTTTCTTTCTAATCTTCACTACAACCTATATAAATATGAAATTCAATATATGCTGGGGAGCCATCTTAATTTTCTTTTTGGCAACAAGCTGCGAAAAAGTAATTGATGTCAACCTCAATGAAACAAGTCCTAAAATAGTGATTGAGTCTTACTTGGAAAATGACTCTACTTGCTATGCTAAAATATCTGTCACTAGTAGCTTTTATAACAATAGTAGCTCTCCTGCTGTTACGGATGCAACCGTAAGACTAACCGACCAAAATGGTCAGACAGAACTACTCACCCATCAAGGAAATGGAATCTATAGAGGTACCTCTATGCTTGGTACTATTGGCAATACCTATGATTTTAGTGCTACTGTTGGTGGAAATGAATATACTGCCACCTCTACGATGCCACCATTGATTCCTATAGATAGTGTCACTTCTGAAGAATCTAGTTTCTTTGGCACTCCTGGCAATTACTTGGCGTATATCAACTATACCGACCCCGCCAATATAGATAATTACTATGCTAAAAGAATGCGTTTCTTTGATAAAGAAGAAGGGGAAGAAGTGACCCTCTATGGTATAGCTGACGACAATGCTAGCGACGGTATTAGTACACGTACCTTTGGAGGTTTTCAGATTTTTGAAGTAGGTGATACTGCTTGGCTAGAACTCTCTAGTATTGACCAACCTACTCACCTCTACTTTGAGACGCTAGGGGATGCCTTAAGTGGTAGAGGAATCGCAAGCTCCGCTCCTGCCAACCCAACTACCAACCTTAAAGGCGGTGCATTGGGCTATTTTAGTGCTTGGAGTAAAGATGCTAAAATGCTTATTGTTACGCAGTAGGTATTCCTTACTATCCATATAATTTAGCACGAGTCATTCCTTAAATGGGGATGACTCGTGTTTTTATTATATTTATTGTAAGAGTACTTAGTATATAATCAATGAATTTCTTATGTAGAACACAAAATAGCCTCTATGGAATTCAGTTTACTCATATATAGTTATGCATCTTTTTGGAATATTAAACAAAAAACAATAAATTTGACATTATTTGTCAAACAAAAATAAGTCAAATGAAAACATTTGGTAATATTATAAAAGAGGAGAGAATAAAAAGAAAACTCTATCTACGTCAAGTAGCTGCATTACTAGATGTAGATCAAGCTATTATTTCTAAGATAGAAAGAGGAAAAAGACATCCTTCAAAAGAGTTAGTATTAGAATTTGCTAAAAATTTTGCAATTGATGAAAAACGTTTATTAGTAGCATGGATGAGCGATAAAATGGTCTATGAAATTGAATCTACTGGTCTCGCAAAAGAAATTCTACAATTGACAGAAGAAAAAATTAACTACAACAAAAATAATATGTAATGAAAAAAAGGTTTATTGACTTATTTGCAGGTATTGGTGGCTTTAGAATGGGTTTTGAAAAAAATGGCTTTAAATGTGTTTTTTCATCAGAAAAAAACAAACATTGTCAAACAGTTTATGAAAGTAATTTTGAGGAAAAGCCTTTTGGGGATATAACGCAAATAGCACCCCAAGATATTCCAGATTTTGAGGTTTTACTAGGAGGGTTTCCATGTCAACCTTTCAGTATATCTGGTAAAAAACTAGGTTTTAATGATACAAGAGGAACACTTTTTTTTAATATTTGTCAAATTATTCAAGAGAAAAAACCAAAAGTTATTGTACTAGAAAATGTAAAACATTTATTGTATCATGATAAAAAACAAACATTAGCAGTTATACTTAATAGCTTAAAAGAATTAGGCTATAATGTTTCTCATAAAGTTCTGAATGCAAAAGATTTTGGATTACCTCAGAATAGAGAAAGAATTTTTATAATTGGTTGCAAAAAAAGTTTTTTTGATTTTAACGAACTTAAACACCAATCCACACCTAAATTAAGAGAATTTCTAGACATAGAGGGACCTTTCCAGTATTTAGATAAATCAGAATACACTCTCATCGAAAACCCTAAAAGACAACCAACTGGTCTAATTTTCACTGGTTATAGAAATAAAAATCAGTGGAAAAAAGGTGTTCGCCCCAATACTTCTCATTTATCCCGAGTCCACAGACAACCTAATCGTATTTATTCTGTTGATGGAGTTCACCCTACTATACCTTCACAAGAAACGTCTGGAAGATTTTTCATATATTTACCCTCAGAAAAAAGGGTTCGTAAACTAACCATAAAAGAATGTTATAGAATAATGGGTTTTCCACCTAATTTCAAAAAACACTCTACTACAGGAGAACAGTATAAACAAATTGGTAATTCTGTAGCTGTTTCTGTTATTGATTCTATTGCACAACAAATAATTCAACAAAATTTACTCAATGATGAACCACAGACAGAAATTGCTGGAAATCTACAAGCACTCCTCCACCGTAACTGATATTTCAAATATTCCTCAAGATATTTTGACAAACATTAATGATATTGGTCAGAAAATTTCTTCCCAAAAAGGAGTGTTTACAGTTTTGGTAACACTTACTACTCACAAAATAATCAGTCCTAAACAAGACATTCGTTACCACCAAAGTAGCCTTAAAAATGGCTTTTCTGGTAGAAGTGTAGATACAAAATATATAACTCCTACCTTGAAGGAATTAGGTCTTCCTTCTATGGCAGAAAGTGGCTGGCTAACAAGGTCGTTAGAACAACCATACCCATATACATTAGAGTATGAAGGAAAAATTAGTAATAAAATTGTCAAAAATGCTTTTTTGAGTATTATAGATTACATCCAGAAAAAACCTAAAAAAGCAGTAAATATCTTGAGATTACTTTTACATGAAGCTATAAAAGCAAAACAGCGTTTAATAGTTCCTATAATCCCTCTTTCTAACCCAGAAAACATAACTATTCAAAATGTAATAAACTCCTTAACTGAACATTTTGAAACAAAATATAATGTTCACGGTGGTTCAAAACTCCCTGTTATTGCCTTCTATGCAATATATCAAATATTAATTAAAGAAATAAAAAGGTATGAAGATTCTACCCTAGCTCCACTAGGTAGTCATACAGCATCTGATAAAACATCTAAATCTTCAGGTGATATAGAAATAATTAAAAATGAAATTAATTTTGAAGCTGTTGAAATCAAACTTGATAAACGAATAGATTCTACTATTGTAAGAATAGCAATAGAAAAAATTCATAAGTTCAATCTATTAGAAAGATATTACATTCTATCTCATACAGGAACTAAAGAAGAAGACGCAAAAGAAATCCAAGAATTGATTGATAAAACTAGGAAAGAACATGGGTGTCAAATTATTCTAAATGGAGTAATACCAACAATTAAATATTACCTAAGGCTTATTGGAGATACAGAAGAATTTACAAAAATATATTCTACACTCATTGAAAATGACGCAGAAATCAAACAAATCCATAAGAAAACTTGGAATAAAATTATAGCCAAGAATTTAAATAAGTAGTTTGTTAGCTACTAAAGTTGTTTAATAAGTTGCGATAAAATAGAGGTTATTACGAACAAATTGATTAAGGAAATAAACACATAGAATCATAGTCTCAATAGTTAAATCAAAAATTAACTATTAAGACTACTATCAATTCATACAATTACTTAAAATCGACTTTTACGTCCCCCACCTTCTTCTCTGCGATGTTCTCGCATTTTTTGAAGCAGTTCTTTTTTGAATTTTTGTTCTAGACTAATCAATTTTACTACCTTCTGAACAGGCAGGACTTTTTTGAACTTAGCAATATAAGTCCTCTTAACTGACACCCGCTCTTCTTCTCGTTTCAGATGGTTATCTAGCCAAGCATTCATTTCTGACTCTGACAAGTCCTCTGTTTCTGTCATTCGGCTCTTGCGGTTATCTTTTTTTAGCTTAGCCATTGCCGCTTCGTATTCATTGTAGACGGGCCAAAACTGTTGTGCCTCTGTTCCTGTGAGTTCTAATTCTTCGGTTACGAAAGCTACTTTCAGTGCTTTCATTTTCTCTTTACGGCTTTCGCCATCTCGTTGAGCTACTGCTGTAGATAGATTACTAAACAAAGTTAGTAACAAAATCAGCTTAAAAAAAATAGGTTTCATAATATATCTTGGTTTAGTAATTACGTAGTTGTTATTTAAAAAATATCTAATTCTTCGATCTCTTCCTCTGTCAATTCTTCTAAGAAAGCCTCCTCATCATCCAAATTTTCTAATACCTTATCAAGGGTATTGTCTTCCTTGGCAGGCTCTAGTACTTCTTCGTTGAGTTCACTAGCAGGTTCTATGGTAGTAATGGTCAATTTTTCCGAAATTTGTTCGTCAATCACCATTTCTTCTACTACTCCCATGATTTCCGTGGTCTCAAAATCCTGTATATTGTTGATAATATAGTCGGTTGTTTCTTCTACCGAAAGTTCTGCCAATAATAGATTCGTTGTCTTTGTTTGTGGTGCAGTTGGGGTTTCTCCTAAGCCATTAGCAAAAAAAACAACAACTATGATGGCAACACTAAATCCTACTGCATATTTTGGTTGAAAAAGTCCTGCCAAAATTCTTTTCCACCAAGAAGAAAGTCGGGTCTCCTCGACCAAAGGCTTTTCCGTCAAGGCCTCTTCTTCCTGAATGCGATGCATTAGCCGATCCTCAAAGTTCTGAAAATAATCCTTTGGAGGTCCTTTTCGTTCTGGTGTGGATTTAGATTTGAGTTCATGCAACCAAGGCGACAAATCTTCTAATTCTTTTTTTATGTTTTTATTTTCTTCCATTTTATATCCTTTTTTCAAACTAGTACTCCTCTTACATGCTTGCCTTTACAAATGTTTCTATTTTTTTGACCGCATGATGATAAGAAGCCTTCAATCCTCCCACTGAAGTACCCAATAGGTTTGATATCTCTTTATAAGTCATTTCATCATAGTATCGTAACAAGAATACTTCTCTTTGTTTTTCAGGAAGTGTTTCCAATGCTTTCTGCAAAAGTATCTCTGCCGCATTACCATCAAAATAGCTGCTGGACTCCAATTGATTAGCAATTCCATTTTCAGTATCATCGAGTGCCAACGTTTGACTTTTGTACTTCTTCTTCAGAAAGGAAAAGCTCTCGTTGGTAGCTATTCTATAAATCCATGTATACAACTGAGCCTCTGCTCTAAAGTTCTTGAAACCTCTATACACCTTCAGAAAAGTATTCTGCAATACTTCATCCGTATCATCATGATCCTTTACTATTTTATTGATTTGCCAATACAATCTTTCTTGATATAATTGTACCAATAATCGAAAACCTTTCTCTGCTGTGGCTTGATTTCGCAACAAAGCACAGATTTTTTTGTCCGTATCCTTATGATGTGTATTCGTATTTGACAAACTAAAAAGGTTTTTTACTATTTTATTAGATGAAGTTGTTTAAGCCTCGACTCAAAATTATCTATCTCAGTTGTTTTGAATTACACCTACTCTGACTCTATTTGAATAGAAAGGTTTAATCTATTTCTCAAATAATTCTGCGAATTATTCCACTTTTGCAATATTAACAATTTATTAAGCAGCTATACGCACGAAATAACTTATAATATAAGACATTTGTAAACAAATTTATTCATTATTTTTAACTAGCTTGTATGTTTTCCTCTGCTACTCAGTCTAGTAAGACGCTCCCTATTGATAAAAAAAATACAGCAATGTATCCACTCCCGAACCATAGTCAGATTACCATTAAGGTACATAATAGTATTAACAATATTAAAGAAGACTGGAATCAAGCAGCACCTAAGGATAACTTATTCTTGCAAGCAGACTACTTAGAGATGTTAGAGCAGCACCCACCTGCTAAGATGAGCTTTAAGTATGTTATTTTCATGAAAAATAACCAAGCTATTGGTATCGCTTATCACCAAGTTTTTAGACTCAGTGTAGAGGAAAGCCTACAAACACCTATTGAAGTTGCTCCTAAAGATAAAAGTCCTGCTTGTATTGTCAGAGCGATTAGCAACGCGGTAAAAAAATGGTTTATCAAGCGAGCTGATTTCAATTTGCTCATTTGTGGCAACCTTTTATTGACTGGAGAATATGGTTTCTATTTTCAAAGCGGATACACAAAAGCTCAGCAAGCTGAAATTATTCAGGATAGTATGCAACAGGTCCAGTCTATCCTAGATAGTGAAAATCAAAAAATAAGTATTCATCTTATCAAAGATCATCCACAGGAGGTCTCTCAACCCATAGAAGATACCCTAAAAAATCAAAATTATCATGGCTTCTTGATGCAGCCAGGCATGCAAATGGCAATACGCCCCGAATGGAACACCTTTGATGATTATTTGGGGAGTATGACTTCCAAATATAGAGTACGTGCTCGAAGAGCTAGAAAAAAAGGCGTAGCGATAGTAAGCAAAGAGCTGACACTAGAGGAAATAGAAGCCAACGAGCAGCAAATTTACACCCTATATAAAGAAATAGCAGAAGGTGCTGGATTCAATGCATTTCTACTAGAGGAATCTTACTTTACGGCTCTCAAACGTACATTAGGAGATCGTTATAAACTAACTGCTTACTATATTGATGACCAACTAGTTGCTTTCTTTACTGCCATTTTTAATCATAATGAAATGGATGCTCACTTCTTGGGGGTAGATGGCAATTATAATAAAGAGCATCAGGTCTACCTAAACATCTTATATGATTTAGTTAATTTAGGCATTGAGCACAAAGCGAGTCACATTGACTTTGCCCGTACTGCCCTCGAAATCAAAAGCTCTGTTGGAGCGGAAGCACAAGATCTAATGTGTTTTATCAAACACCGTAACACCGTATCCAGTAAGTTTATCAATCTAATATTTGATTATATCAACCCGAAAGAAGAATGGCAACCTCGTAGCCCATTCAAAAAATAACGCAAAAGGCTAAGTAACAAGTAAGAGACCACCTATTAGAAATAGATGGTCTCTTTTTATTTTTGAAGTTATCGTTTGTCTTATTTTTTAAACGTCCAGTTTTCCAACTCCGTTACTGCCTTAAGTGCATCTAGAAAAGTAACATAATGTTGTTTCCCAATATGATTACCAACAGACATTACATTATCGTGACGTCCTTCCTCTAGTACAGTTCCTAAAGCATCTTTGACCATAGCAGCGTGTGTAATACCTGCTCGCCCATCTCTATACTCATCTCCCAACCCTAACATATGGCCAGACTCATGTACCGCTGCTGTTTGTTTTTCAGACCCACCTTTATCTACTGCGATAAGGTCTTCTGAATCTAGACGAGAATAATGTCTATCTGTCTGAGCTAATGCCTTTTTTTCTGCATCTTTATAGTGTGAAACAGAACTTCCTTGGAAGCCTCCTTTCTTGATTTTAGTAATTCTTAAATCATAATGCCATTTAGATTCCACTTCCTGTACATCTACATCTACTGTGACTTCATAATCTTTCAGATCAGGATGAATAAAATTGTATTTTCCATCCCACGCTTCTCTAACCAATCCTAAATAGCCTTCTCTCCACTCTTTTTTCTCAATATCTGTCCATAATGGATCTTGTCCTTCTAGTGTATCAAAAACTACTTTATCTCCCTTAATGAAAGTAAATTTCACTTTCAAAGTAATTTTTAAGATACCTGTTTGGGCATCCAGTTCAATATCAAATAAACCTCCCTTAGAAGCAGGTACATGATTTACCTTAGAGTAATTGCCTACATTAAAAACAGCCTGTTCGATTTCTCCTGTAGGTAGATCTTCTACTGCCTTAATCTCTACTGCGTCCAATACTTGATGATCATGCCCAGCGTGTTCATCGTGGTCATGGTCATGGTCATGGTCGTCATGCTTATCCTCAACTGGAGGGATAATTACATTTCCTACCGACGAATCATCTGGAGTAGGTGAAAGTTGAAGTTTGTCTTTCATTTTATTCACCTTTGCCAATGCCTTTCTGACTCTTCGGTCTATTTTATCCAGTTTTCGTTGTTCTTTAGAGTCAATAATACCATCATCTGCTAGAAATGCAGCTTTGTAACGTGGTATCAAAGCCTGAAACTTAGAAAGTTTTTCTTCGTATTTTTGAAGTTTTTTCAAGTTTCTGACTCTTCGTTTTTCCTCTCTTGTACTCATAATAATATCGTATTAATCCTTCATCCCTGATTAAAAATTTGGCTAAAAGCCACTTTTGACGAAGTAAGATACTTTTTTATTCGTAAAAAACAAAGCTTATTTTACTTTAGCCCCTTAATGACAAAAGTCTATTTGGAAATAATTTCCAAATAGACTTTTGTCATTCTACGATTGAAACGCTTTAAAGCTATTCTTTAATTTTATCTAGAAACGACACTGCTTTTTCTTGGTAAGTATGGCGTTTGTTGGTAATAATTTTATTAAGCATACGGATTGATTCCTCTTTTTGCTCATTTTTGTACTGAGCTAATGCCCACATCCACTCTGCATCATAGCGGTTATTAGAATCATTTCCTTGCAGAATGACATCTAAGTAAGCAATTGCTGATACCGCCTTGTCTTGTGCCAATTCGGATACCGCTAATACTAGATAAGCTTGATAATCATTTTTTGATTCTGCTTCAAAATTATTGATATAATCTTTCAAGTGCTGACTAGCTTTATCATAAGCTTTAGTTTCGTAAGCCGTAAAGCCTTCTCGTCTGACCAATGCCCCTTGATTCACTTCTCCCGAACTCCGAATCGACTGTAAATCTGTCGCATAACTGAGCTCTGCTTGGAAATGGTCCTCAAATGGATCATTGAATGCTGACTGATACAAGAACGATACACTTAGGAATATGGCTACTGATGCCGCAATACTAAGGTAACGTTTCCAAGAACTTTTTTGTACAGGCATCTCTACAACCTTAGTAGTAGTCGTTGCCGAATGCTTACTCTCCCATTGTGTCATTTTAGACTGCAAGTGGTCAATATGTAGCCCCCCCAACCCTTGATAGATTTTTTTGTAAGCGGCTACTTCTTTTCGAAACGCTTCATCTTCTTTTTTCAATTGTTGAAAAAGTTTTTTTTCGGCTCCGTCTAATTCGCCTTGATAGTATTTCTCTATCAATTGCAATTGTTTTCGGTTTATCATGATTTTTTGTGTTGTGATTTCATTAATCTTCTAAAAGAACTGGGAATCGTTTTTTTCCGCTACCATTTCTCTCAGTTTCTTCAAACACAGTGATTTTCTTTTTCTAACGACTCGTTCATCGCTGTAATCCATCGCATGTACAACTGCTTCTGAAGAATATCCTTCTATAAACATAAGTTTCAATAAAGTTCTACAAGGATCACCAATTTCTTCTAGCAATTCCCTGACGATATTCTTCTGATGTTCTTGTTGATAAGTATCTAAGATACCTGAATCAACTTGTCCCTGAACAGCATTTGTATTGCTTACATCATCCAGATTAACTGTTTTGTTGTGTTTACTCCTAAATTTTTCTCGTACTAGATTCTTTCCAATAGAAAAAAGATAAGTCTTAACACTACTCGTCAGTTCTGTCAATTTACCATCCCGCACGTTCATGTACAAAATTGTATAAGCTTTCTGATAGATTTCAACAGCATCCTCTTCTGTGCATTGATAAAGCTGATAAACCCAAACCATAAATGGTTGACGATTATCATTGTAGAGTTTTTCTAACACTTTATTATCTCCGCGTTTGATAGCTTCTATTACTGTATTTTTCTTCTCTTCAGGCATTTATGTACAAAATTTGTAGAATGTTACCACATAATAAGGGAATATCTACATGGTAGTAGATTATTATGATATTTTTATATGTAGTTGGAGAATAAAGATATAAGATTTATTCCAAAATAAAACAAACCCTTAGTCAAAATATAATGCTAAGGTAACTATTAGCCATTATCACCTTTAATCCATTTTAAAAAGATTATGTTCTGTTTTAGTAGTCAATAACTAATAAATTGTCGAAAAAATGGCGGTTATACTGTTGTTTTTCTATAATTTTGAGTAATTGTAATCTAGTAAAAACTTATTCATTTATAATTCAAAACCATAATACAATATGACTAAGACCTATAATTTCTTGGTATTTATATTATTGGTATCGGTAGGATATTTCCAAGTAGGCTGTAAGTCCACTAGTTCCACTGCCAAAACCAATACTAATAAGCAAGAAACCGTCGCTAGTGTTGATGAAGATACAGCTACTCCTGGCCCTATCAATCTAGGTAGCTCAGCTACCACTGCCACCACCACCAGTGTAGAGGAAGCAAAAAGTGGTATGGATGTAGACTTACCTTTCTCGCCAGAAGTACGCACAGGTACTTTAGACAATGGTATGAAATACTACATTCGTAAAAACGCTAAACCTGCCAATCGTTTAGAACTACGTTTAGCAGTAAATGCTGGTTCGATGCAAGAAGATGATGACCAATTAGGATTGGCTCACTTTGTAGAACATATGGCATTCAATGGTACTACTAATTTCAAGAAAAATGATTTGATCAATTTCTTGGAAGCAACAGGGGTGCGTTTTGGTGCAGACTTGAATGCTTATACTAGTTTTGATGAAACGGTTTATATGCTTCAATTGCCAACAGATAAAGAAGGATTAGTTGACAAAGGTCTAACTGTTATGAGTGACTGGGCTACAGGTATCGCTTTTGAAGGGGAAGAAATTGATAAAGAGCGTGGTGTTATTCAATCAGAATGGCGTACAGGATTGGGTGCAGACAGACGTATGCGTCAAGTTTGGTGGCCTAAAGTATTCTATGAGACACGTTATGCCAATCGCTTGCCTATTGGTACAATGGATATCATCCAAAATGCTCCTCATGATCGTTTCCGTCGTTTCTACAAGGACTGGTACCGTCCAAACTTACAAGCTATTATTGTAGTAGGTGATTTGGATGTAGACGAAATGGAGAAAAAAATCATTGCAAAATTCAAAGGATTAAAAAATCCTGAAAAACCAAGAGAAAAAATTGAATACGAAGTGCCTAGCCACAAAGAAACATTTGTAGCAATCGCTACAGATAAAGAGGCTACTGGTAGCGGTATTCAAGTTTATACTAAACTGGATGCGGATAAAATCAAAACATTAGATGATTTCCGTACTTCATTGATGCATGGTCTCTATAATAGTATGTTCAACGAGCGTTTTGCAGAATTAGCTCAAAAGAAAGAATCTCCTTATCTAAATGCTTATGTAGGATATGGTGATTTTGTAAGAACTAAAGATGCCTACTCTTTGGGTGCTCAAGCCAAAGAAGGTAAAGTATTGGAAAGTTTGGAAGTATTAATGAGAGAAAATCAGCGTGTACTCAAACATGGATTTACAGAAACTGAGCTAGAACGTCAAAAATTGGCGATCCAAAAACGTTCGGAAAGAGCTTTTAAGGAAAGCGATAAAATTACTTCTGCTCGATTGGCAAGAGAATGTGTCAGTCACTTCTTGGATCAAGAGCCTATGTTTGGAGCAGAAAAAGAAATGCAATTAATAAAGGAATTTTTGCCAACAATCAAACTCGAAGAAGTCAATAAATTGGCTAAAGAGTGGATCATTGAAGAAAGTAGATCTGTAGTAGTAACAGCACCAGAAGGTGCAAAAGTGCCAACAGAAGCTGAAATCAAAAAAGTATTAGATAACGCTAGCGAAATGAATCCTGAAGCTTACAAAGATAAGTTTTTGGATATGCCACTATTAGAAAAAGAACCTACTGCTGGAAAAGTTGTCTCGACAAAAGAGATAAATACAGATGATTTAGAAATCACAGAAATGACCCTTTCTAATGGTGTTCGTGTTATTCTAAAACCTACTGAGTTCCAAAATGACCAAATCATGTTGACAGCGTATAGTCCTGGTGGTCATTCTATCTATGAAGATAAAGATTTCTTTAGTGCTCAGTATGCTGCTAGTATAATAGATGAAGCAGGACTGGGTAAATTTGATCAGATTGCATTAGAGAAAAAACTAACGGGACAAACTATTTCTATTTCTCCTTACATTGGTGAGTTATATGAAGGTTTCTCTGGTTATTCTTCTGTAGAGGATTTCGAAACAATGCTAAAATTAGTGTACTTATATGCAACTAATCCACGCAAAGATAAAGAGTCTTTTGAACGTGTAATTGCTGATAGCAAAGAGGAAATCAAAAACTTAGGTGCCAACCCTATGATGTACTTCCAAGATCAGATTGTGAAGACTAAAAATGGTAACCACCCAAGACGTAAAGCATTGCCTACTGTAGAAGACATGAACTCAATTAACTATGAGCGTGTCTACGAAATCTATAATGACCGATTCTCTGACTTTAGTGATTTTACTTTTGTTTTAGTTGGTAATTTCAAGCCTGAGGATTTGAAACCTCAGTTAGAAAAATATATTGCTTCTCTACCTAGCAAAAACCGTAAGGAAAACTGGAAAGATATTGATATTAAATATCCAACAAAAGGCAGTAATACCCCACTCAAAAAAGGACTAGCTCCTCAAGCAAATGTTTACATGGGATTTGTAATAGAAGAGGAATACTCTCCAGAAAAAGCACACCGTGTCAATACAATGGCTTCTATCCTAAACATCATGGTACGTGAAAATTTACGTGAAGATAAAGGTGGTGTTTATAGTCCTTATGTAGGAGGTGGTATGCGTTCTTTACCAAATGGACTTTCCGATGTAACAGTATTTTTCCAGTGTGCACCTTCTGATGTAGAAAACCTAATCGAAGCCGTAAAAGAAGAGATTAAATCCCTACAAGAGAAAGGTCCTACACAAGAAAACTTCGAAAAAGTACTTGAAACACAACGTCGTAGTAGAGAGAGTAACTTAGAGAAGAATAGATTTTGGATGAACACCCTGTCTAGCTACTACAAGACAGATAGAAATTTGACCGATATCAAAGGATACGAAAAATTGATTGAGTCGATCACAAAAGAGGATATTCAAAAAGCATCGAAGCAATTCTTAGATTTGGATAAAGCATTGATTCTAAATGTAAAACCAGAAAAAGAAATGCCTACTGATGGTAAACCTTAAGTAATATTACAAATGTTTCCGTACTGAAAAAAGTCTAATTTTGA
>CAYOJF010000015.1:0-61241 GCA_964404215.1 uncultured Aureispira sp.
CATTTTCGCCCAAATCGTTGATTTTGAAGAACTTAATTCTTAAACATGCTCTTACTTAAATATGCTTTTATTACTTTTACTCTGAAGGTTTTAGGAGAAATAATCTAGATAGAAACATTTTTTCATCAGGGCAGTCATCGCAGAACAAATCCATATTGTGGACGATAGGAGAGATACCTTTTGTGTCTACATATAGTTGTTGTTTGGTCGAATCCCAAGCCCAATCTAAAGAAAAGTTATATCCTACCAATCCTAAATCATTTATAGGGGTTCTTACTATTATTTCTTCAAAGGTTTCTGGATCAAAAGTTATCTCTTCGTAAGAGATACGTTCGGTTAGTTGCTCTGGGGAGAGTAGTGTTGGCTGAGATAAGTCTGTAGCATCATACAACTGCTGTTGGTTTACCGAAGACTCCTGTTTATTGATCAAATGAGAGAGTACTTCATCGGAAGTAAAGCCTTGTTTAAATACTTTTATATTTCTAAGAGGAACATCGCTATGAATAGTTTTTTGCCAAGAAACACTTATTGGGATATTACCACTGACAGGAATCCATCCTAATGGCTTGTAAAATGCCTGTGCTGTAGGGGAATAAATATCGTATTCGGTACGAATAGGGGCTGCCGCCATAGGGTAAATCCATATTCCTGCTCCACTTCTATCATAAAAAACTACACATCTTAAGCGTAATACTTCAAAATCGCCTGCGTCATAATAACGACCACTACTTTCTCCGTCAGAGGCAAATGCTGTAAGATCTTCTTTTGTTAGGTTGATAGGCTGTTGCAACTGTGGGGTTTGATAAATAGGAATGGATTTATTCTGTATACTAGTGATGATGTAATCTAGCAGAGAGGTATCGGTAGGAATACTGTCCGTAGTATACTGTTTGAAGTTAAGATTGGAGAACCCACTTGCTTGGAAGTTATCCCAGCTTTGGTTGCTCTTTTGATTAGGTATGATGTCAATATCAACAAACCCTGCCCATTCTATTGTTTCGTCACAATAGAGTTCTTGTTTTATATTGGTATTGGTAAGCACAGTCGTATCATAAATATATCGTACATAATAGCTGTCACGGATGGTATCTTGAGCAATCGTACCAAAGGATAGTAGTAATAAAGCAGGAATGAAAAAGAAAAGTCTTGTAGTCGGCATACAATTAGTTTTAAGGCAAATGTATAATATAAGGTAGAGTATTTCAATGAGGCATTTGCCTTATTTGAGAACAGAACAACTGGAGCGAAATGATAGTGATTTCTTTTGCAGGACGTATCTTCTGTATCTATTAACGTTAGGGGATAGAACCAAATTATATAATACCTAATGCATTATTTTAGACTTCTTAGCACTATATTTTTTTTAGTATCTCCATTTGTCTCTTCTGCTCAAATAGAAGATGTGATTTACGATCAAATATTTGAACGAAAGTACACTGTAGTTCCTTACAGTATGATTAAGCAGTATCAAATTAAGGGGCTAGAGTATTATGAAATGAAGTTTAGTCATTTTGAGATAGGAGAAGAGGTAGATGGCAAAAAGACAAGAGAAAGCATATTCCACTATAAGCAATATTGTGAAATGTTTGACTCTTTAGGTTTGCTAACTGATTATGTCTCGTACAATTGTATGGATATAAGAGGACATAAAATTGCTCAATACAATCAGGAAACAACAAAATTCTTAAATTGGATACAAGCCCCAAAAGTTACTCCATCTACTCCAAGTCTTTTATGGTGGCAAGATTCTATTGCTAAATCACTGATATATTATGATACCAAACGAAAACAGTTATTGCATTACAGTCCGTCTAATTTTTTGGGTTGGGAACCTCACAAATATATGAAGAATGACAGTACTCTTTCTGATTGGATAGCTCCGGTGAGTTCTACAATGGTATATTTTTTAGATAGTAGTTTTAAATTGGTCAGAGATTCTTTTGCGACTAAAAAAGAACAAATCGGTTGCATTAAATTTCCCATAGAAAAAGAATACTACTATCGCTTGATTGGTAGTCAATTGAAGATAGAAGAAATAAAAGATGATGTAGGAACAGAATACTGTTACATTTATGATACCCAAAATAGGTTGTACCAGATCTGGTATCAAGGGATGATAGCTTTTACTTTTTTATATGAAAATAATCGTCTTCAAAGAGTAGTTGACAACAGAAGAGAAAATAAAGTATTTATAGAGGTATTTTATTAGAGCTTACTAATGGTTTTTTTCTAAAAAATCCCAAACGGCAGCTGTCCATTCTTTTTTGAAGTAATCGGCAATATATTCGTGTCCTGCTTCTGGTATAATACAGATTTTTTTCTTACCAGCTAGTCGATCAAATATGGCACTAGTTTCAGCTAGGCGTACCCTAGCATCTTTTTTACCATAAATATGTAGCGTTGGTGTCGTTACTTTTTGAGCGTAAATCGTGGCATCATGCTCAAAGGCATCCATTTTATTTTGTAGACCACCCCAGAATAACAGCATTTCAGGTAATCCAACTACTGGTAACTCCATATTCTCAAAACGAGTGGTGACAGCGGTGTACATGGACTGAAAAGGACATTCAATAATCATACTAGATAGATCCATTTGATAGTCATGTTGAGCCTTGAGTATAGCGACAGCTCCCATTGAAGTACCATATAGCCCAACAGGTAGTTTTGGATAATAGACTTTAATATAGTCATAAGCTGCTTTTACGTCTTCTGCTTCATGATAGCCTATAGTAGTAGCGAGTCCTTCGCTCTGACCATGTGCCCGCATATCTACCAAAAAAGTATGATACCCCAATTTGCGTAAAATCTTGGATTGTGTCAATACCCCTGATTTATTGCCACTATAACCGTGAAAAAGTATATAGACGCCTTTAGGTTTTCTCTTTTTCGTTGGGATCCACCAAGTGTGTAGTTGGGGATTTTTACTGATGGTAAAGGCTTCAAATTTATCTGTGGGGTCTACTTTGTTTTTAGACTTAGGGGTTTCTACCCCCCAGATTGCTAGACGAAGTTTGTCTTGCCATGTCCCCAGATCATCGGCATAAGTTGCTTTTATTTTAGGAATATCTTTCTCTACAAAATGAGTGAAATTATAAGCATGATTATAAACAACTACATTGAGTAGCAAGAATAAGATAACCGATAAGTAGAATAGTCTTTTGAGCCAACGCATTAGGAGAAATTAATTTTTAGATAAACAAGAACTTAATATCTAATAAGTTCTAATAAAGAATGGTTTATAAATAGACAATAACTTGATATCCACCTAGAATAAGAATGACAGCTATTTATCTTTCATACTTTCATAGATACCTTAGAGCAGGTCTAAATTAAAAAATAGTACTCTGGTTATCTAGGTTTATAGGTTCACTGAACCTATAAATACAGCGTTCATATCAAAAAACATAAGTTTAGACATGCTCTTATTCTTTATAATCTCAATTATTAAATGGAGGGTTTGTTTTTAAATTATTTGTCATTGCTTATATTGCGAAACGAGAAAATAATCAAAAAATACAACAAATGTCAAAAAATAATCAAGCGTTCATAGTAGAAGGTGGACACAAATTAAGTGGTGAAATTACACCACAAGGAGCAAAAAATGAAGCCCTACAAGTAATTTGTGCTGTTTTGTTGACCGCAGAAAAAGTAACGCTCTCTAATCTACCTGATATTGTCGATGTACGAATGCTCATAGATCTGATTAAAGGATTGGGGGTGAAAGTAGATAAAATAGATGCCAATACATACACTTTTGAAGCGGCAAATGTCGATTTGAAATATTTAGAAAGCAAAGCCTTTATACAGAAAGCCAGTCGAATCAGAGGTTCTGTTATGTTGATAGGACCATTGTTAGCTCGATTTGGAAAAGCAGTATTGCCAAAGCCAGGAGGAGATAAAATTGGACGTAGAAGATTAGATACTCATCTTTTAGGTTTACAAAAACTAGGAGGCGACTTTTATTACGATGCGGATAAGGAAATGTATAGTATTACGACCAAAGGTTTGAAAGGTGCTTATATCCTAATGGACGAAATTTCGGTAACAGGTACTGCCAATACATTGATGGCAGCAGCCATGACAGAGGGGATGACAACCATTTATAATGCAGCTTGTGAGCCTTATTTGCAGCAGCTTTGTAAAATGCTCAATAGCATGGGTGCTCGAATCATGGGAGTTGGTTCTAATAAACTCATAGTAGAAGGAGTCGCACAGTTATATGGTACAGGACACCGTTGTTTACCTGATATGATCGAAATTGGTAGTTTTATGGGATTGGCGGCGATGACACAATCTGCCCTGACTATCAAAAATGTAAGAGTCGATATGTTGGGTAACATTCTACCGATGTACCGAAGAATGGGGATTAAATTTGAAATCAAAGGGGATGATATACATGTACCTGCACAGGATTCGTACGAAATTCAGAGTTTTATAGATGGGTCTATCATGACAATTTATGATGCACCATGGCCAGGTTTTCCACCCGATTTGATGAGTATATTATTAGTAATTGCTACGCAAGCAAAAGGTTCTGTTTTGATTCATCAAAAAATGTTTGAAAGTCGCTTGTTCTTTGTGGATAAGCTAATAGATATGGGGGCTCAAATTATTCTCTGTGATCCACACCGAGCTACAGTAATCGGAATCAATAGGCAATATGCTTTAAGAGGGATTAAGATGACATCACCAGATATTAGAGCAGGAGTTTCTTTATTGATAGCAGCTTTATCTGCTAAAGGAACGAGTACCATTTTGCAAATTAACCAAATTGATAGAGGATACCAGAATATTGATAAACGTCTGATTGCGTTGGGTGCTAAAATCAAAAGAGTAGATATTAGCTAAGAAGGTGCTTTGCGTTTATCTTTTGTTAGCCTACTGAGTAGAGAGTGCTATTTTTCATTACGAAAAATAGCACTCTCTACTTTAGAGCATGTTTAAGAATTAGCTTCAAGCTGCAATTGAATCCTCAAGTCAATGCATTTTCTTCCAAATCACTTGTTTGACTACTTAAACATGCTCTCATGGGAAAAACTACTAGGAATAGGTCTTTTTATAGCTGAAACTAATTATTTTTTCATTCTGTGATTCGATCATTAAGCCGAACTTATTTTGGAATTACACTACAGTCTTAAAAAAATATTAAGGATTGTTCATTTTATTTTGAAATAATTTGGTATCTTCAATGCCAAGATATAGAAGGTTTTAGAAGTCATTTAAAATTCAATTTTTGTTTAAATGAAACTACTTCTACCAACTATCTCTTATAGATAAGAAACGAGAACTATTTCGTTTTAGTATTTTCCAAATTCTCAATTATACTTAACCTACACAGCATGCAAGGAGTAGAAATCATGAACCTGAAAACCCCGTACCCAGGTTTACGACCATTTGAATCAGAGGAACGTCCATTTTTTTATGGAAGAGAGCGACAGCTGGATGAATTGCTTCGGAAGTTACGTGGTAATCGTTTTTTGGCAGTCGTTGGGAGCAATGGAAATGGAAAATCTTCTTTTATCAAAGCAATGTTATTGCCAAGGTTGGAAGAAGGATTTGTAGGACAACGTGGCTCTAAATGGCGTGTAGCTGTCTGTACCCCTGGCAATAATCCACTAGAGAATTTGAGCCGAGAATTAGCCGCTGTATTGCATGGCGAAGATATGATGGATCCATCTTATCCTTCTCGTATTGAGACGATGCTACGCAGTAGTAGTCTAGGGTTGGTAGAAACTTATCAGAAGTCTGCTGCTGAACGCTCGAAGGAAAACTTAATGATTGTTATAGATCAATTTGAAGAAGTATTTCCATTCAGCAATAAAAATCTTCGTAATGAAGACGATGCTTCTACTTTCGTCAACTTATTATTGAATGCGAGTCGCCAAAAAGATGTTCCTGTTTATATTGTATTGACTATGCGAGCAGGATATATTGGTGCTTGTTCGGAGTTTAGAGGATTAGCAGAAGCGATTAACGATGGACAGTTCTTGATCCCAAGAGTGAAGCCAGAAGATCTAAAACGTATTATATTATCACCGATTGCCAGCGAAAGATCTATTCGTGAAATTGGTGCTGAAATAACAATGGAAGATACCGTCTATCAGAATATGATAGCCGACATAGGTAAAAATACGAATGAATTAGGAACATTGCAACATACGCTCTTGCGTACATGGCAGCATTGGATGGATACAGAAAATGACATAGATGTTCCTATTAGCATGAAACATTATAAAGCTATTGGGACACTCAAAGGGGCTTTAAGTAAACATGCAGAACAGGCTTATAGTGACTTAGATACGGAAGAAAAACGAATTATTTGTGAGCGTATTTTTCGTGCTATGGTCGAGAAAGGAGGGAAAGGAGAGTATGAAAGCCGTTCCGTCACCATAAAAGATATGATGGATGTCACAGGACGTTCTTTGAGAGAAGTACGTTTGGTGGTTTATACATTTAGTCAGCAAGGAAGACGGTTTTTGGATGCTCCTCCTGTAGCAGAGATGGACGAAGATTCTGTTGTAAGCATTGCACATGATAGTCTCATCAAACGTTGGGCTCGACTTCGAGAATGGGCTAACGAGGAGACAGAAGCAGCAGAAATGTATCGCCGTCTATGTACAGCAGCTATTCTTTATCAAGAAGGGAAAGGAAGTCTATGGGTAGACCCAGAACTCAAAATGGGACTCAAATGGTATGACCCTGAAACATATGATGAAGATGCTCCTTGGAGATTAGAGCCAAATGAAAATTGGTCAAAACGATACGAAAACCCTGATATCGAGTACAAAACTGCGATACAGTTTCTTCAAGATAGTGAACAAGATTCTATTATAATAGAAACGAGAGAGAAAGAAAACTTTGAACGTAAGGAAACGAATCGTAGAAGAATTGGTATTGTTGGATTAGTAACTATTTTGTTTTGTCTGGGAATGGCAGGAGTGGCACTTTGGTCAGCAGCTAGAGCCAAAAGACAGGCAAGAGTAGCAGACAAAGCGGTAACAGAATCTCGCCGCCAACAATACTTAGCTGAACTTAGTGAACAAGAGGCCGCTCGACAAGGTTTTTATGCGATGTTGAGTGCCGAAAAAGCAGTGAAAGAAAAAGCTCAGGCAGAACGTGCTAGTATGACAGCAATGGAAGCAACGCGTATAGCAGAGGCTCGTGCTAGACAAGCATTAAGTGCAGAGAGATTAGCAAAGCTAAAAGAACAACAAGCTCTTGAAGCTCAAGAAGATGCTCGCAGAAAAGAACAGTTAGCATTAGCTGCTCAGGCTTTAGCTGAGAAAAAAGAAAAAGAGGCCCAAGAACAAAAGAGAATTGCTTTGACGATCAAAGGTCTTTCCTTAGCTCAGTCTATTGCAGTGAAATCTTGGAAAGAAGAAGACGAAGGGATTCAAGGATTATTGGCAAAAGAAGCCTATGATTTGAATGCTGTCAATGGAGGTAAACTAGATGATGCTTATATTTATGAAGCGGTTTACAAGGCATTAGATCGCCTAAACGAAACGAACAAAGCGTATCCTAATTTCAACGCATTGGATCAGGTGCCAGAAGGACGTACTCGTGTTGGTCAGATCAGAAGAATTAATGTCTCAGAGTCAGGGGACAAAATATATACGGTAGGGTCAGATGGATTATTGCTAAAATGGAATTTTGATATCTATGGAAGTAAGAGTGCTAGAAAAGAAAAAACAAATAAGCCAGAAATTTTGTCTGCAAATTTGAGTGTAGCTAGAGCATTAGATATTAGTCCTGATGGTAAAAGCTTGGCTAGAGCAGGAGATGCCGCTCAAGTCTTGATTTGTAACACAAGTGATGGAGCTGTTTCTAGTAGAATTGATGCCAATCAAGGACGTAGAATATGGGATTTGAGATATACTCCAAGTGGTAAAGGGGTTATTACAGTAGGTGATGACGGTACTGGAGGAACTACTATTGCTTATACCAATTTGAGTGGTGGGTCGTCTCCAATTATTGGAGAAACACCTTTCAAGGTAACGAGTATTGATATTGCTAGTAATGGTAAATATGTTGCTGGGATTGGTTCTTCTTCCGAAGTTTGGATTTGGAATATAGATAATCAACTAAGGGAATATTTGTTATCAGATCCTAAGAGTAATAAACATGCTACTTCAGTCGATTTTAACCCTCAAGGACGTTTCGTTGCAGTAGGTTATCAAGATGGAACATTGATGGTTTGGGATTTGAATAAAGTGGAAGAAAATCCAGCTTATGTTCCTGAAAAATTCTTAAATCATGGAGCAGGAATCGAAGATGTAGAATTTAGTGCAGATGGAACACAGTTAGTAGTGGGAAGTATGGATGGAACAGCTACATTGTGGTCAATCAGAGATTTAGACTACAAAGGATATGGCGATGATAGAGAATTTCCTTATTTGAGTCCTAAATTCCAACCTATCAAATTTGATAGCCATGAAAAATGGGTAACTTCGGTAGCTTTCAGTGCAGATGGAACACGTGTTGTGACAGGAACTAAAAATGGTCATCTACGTATTTGGGAAACAGATATGACACTTTATGCCGATCAAATTTGTGATATTATTCGTCAAAACTTGAGTAACAAAAGCTGGCGTAAATATGTAGGAACAGATGATCCAAGAGGGCGTGAGTTGTATATCGAAACTTCAGATGGTGGTCGTCGGATACCATTCTCTACTTGTGGAGAACAAGTACCTCAGATGAAAGAGCGCAAAACAACGCCAGATGACGATGACAATGGATAAAGAGAATAAAAATAGCAATCGCTTTGGATAATAAGATGATTGCTATTTTTTATAATATGGCAGCCCTGTTCTCTTCTTTTCCAAATCAGAAATAAAATCATTAGTTTTACTCTCCCCAAGTAGCGATGACCCAACCTATATTGATACAAATAATCTTACCTAATAAATACGATTAGTATGCAAATTTTTTCAAGTATTATACTACAATGTATATTGATACTTACCCTAAGTGTAGCTATTACTGAAGTCAGTCTAGCTCAGAAAAAAGGCAGTTCTGCTGATGACTGCCGATTAGACGAAGCCAAACGATGGTACGAAAACGGAGATTTAGAGAAAGTAGAGGTAATAGAAGCCTGTGCATCCGATCCTAAATCTATGTCTCGTGAAAAAAGAATCGAAGCATTACAATTATTGACAGAGAGCTACCTGTATCGCAACAAGATAGGAAGAGCCAATAAGTCTTTTATGAAGCTACTAGAGGTCAATCCTTTGCATGAAGTCGATTCTCTAAACGAGGCGAATTCTTGGGATTTGATTTATTTGTCTAGGACTTATAGTCGACGGCCTATTTTCTCTATGTATTTCAGTGCTGGAACTAATTTTTCTTTGGTGGAGCAGTTAGAGAATTATGGAGTTGATAATACAACTGATGTTAGTCCTAGTGAGACCTATCTCAAAGACATTGTACTCGGAGGAAATGGAGCAATTGGTTTTGAATTACCACTTATTTATGGATTTGATTTAGCTCTAGAGGCTAAATTTGGCTACCGTACTTACTCGTTTGGAGATTCATTATATTTATCGGTTAATCAGAATAACCCTACTGCGGGCTCTAATTCGAGTTTGCAAGAACCAGCTCCTAGTGTAGACCCTAAAACAGGTAAATTACTGTATTCTACACTTTCATTCACTGAGAATCAACTTTGGATTGATTTACCCCTTATTTTGAAATATAATGTGACGTTCAAAAATGTATTGCCTTATATCTATGTAGGAGGAGGTCCAAATTTCTTGTTGTATGCAGATCTGACAAATATGGAGCGTACCAATGAAATAGAAAATACAGGTGGCGGCGAAAAAGTAGAATTTGCAAAGCCAATTGTATTGACTAAGCACAAAGAAGAACTGAATGGGATTACACAAGAGAGGCCTAATATGCGTACTCGAATCAACTGGTCTTTGATGGCAGGTGCAGGAGTTAAATTTAGAGTAGGTCGCAACTTCTTATTTTTTGATATTCGTTATACTCGTATGTTCTTGAATAATGTAGAAGGAGAGAACCGTTATTCAAACTCTGATTTGTTGTATCGTTATGGTCACGTTGATAATGATTATAGAATGGATAACTTTGCTGTGACTTTTGGCTTTACGAAGTCATTCTATACCCCACGCAAAAAGAGAGAATTTAATCCAGTTACGATTGATAATCAGTTTAATAAATGGCTAGAGAAAGAACGTAAAAATATTAAGCGAGAAACGGATGAAGAACTAAAACGGGAACTCAATGGTACGATTAGAGAATTAGAGCGTGAAAAACCATCATTGATTGAAGACGTAGAAAGAGGTAGAGTCGGTGCGGAGATTATCAAAGACAAGAAAAAAGAATTGGAAATTATCAAAAATCAATAAACAATGAATCGTTTATTTAAATATAGTACCGTGCTGCTATTAGCAATAGTTAGTATTTTTCAGGTAGGTTGTGAGAAATCAGATATATCTCCAGCTAAACAGGATGTTGCTTTTGTTAAGTATTATGGGCATGTGGCTAATCAAGAAGCTTCTGATGTACAACGTACTACTGATGGAGGTTATATTATGTTAGGTACCACTAATTCTTATGATCAAGATGGTGAAAGAGATATCTTTTTGATCAAAACAGATTCATTAGGTAATGAAGAATGGAGTCGAACTTTTGGAGAGAGAACTACTACTACAGGAATTAGTTTTGATGAGACAGGGGCAAAGTTGATTATTTTACCAGGTGATGCTGGATATGTTATTTCTGGAAACAAGCGATATAAGCAAAATGGAAATACTATTGCTACTAAAATAGTTCTTTATCAACTAGATTTGGTAGGGGCTATAGTAGCTGGACCTGTTACGCTTCGTACGGATTGTATTTCATTGAATTGTACAGATGAAATAAGTGATATAAAGATAGATACTATAGGAGGGACGGTAACCTATGCTCTTACAGGGTATACGACCAATGTCTTCCCTGGTAAACCAGGGGGGCCATTTGCTACGGATGGCACTGATATTTTGGCGATGCGTTTGGACGAAAATTTTAATTCTTTATGGCAAGCTGGGGTATTAGCGTATGGTTTTGCAGGAAATGATTATGGTACTTCCTTACATGTAGTTAGTGATGGGTATATTGTAGTAGGAACCGATCAGCAAATCAAAAATGGATTGAAAGATCAAATCAGAATTGTAAAATACAGAAAAACAAGTGGAGCTACTATTTTGACTAGAGAATTGACGGATGCTACGGCAGAAGAACGATTAGGAGGAGGGCATTCCGTATTGGATGAAATCAATCAAGAAATTGTCATTTTGGCACATGTAACAGAGGGCGTGAATAACTCGCCTAATGGTGGAAATGCTGGGAATTTATTAGTATTGAAAGTAGGCTATGATTTTATTCCTAAAGGTGGATTTACTCAATATGGTAGCAAGCGTGGAAATATGCCTTCTTTAGGAACCTACTCCTATACAAATTTAACTTCAGCTTCTATCTCTTTATTACCTGATGACAAAGGTTATATTTGCTCATTTACCAATACTATTATAGATGGACAAGATTCTGATATTGGGATTCTGAGAATAGATAATGATTTGAATGTGATGGAAGGATTTCCATATACCTTTGGGTATCAGAATAAGATACGTTTAGATGGTACATTAGAACAAGCTGGAAGTGTCATTCCAGCTCTGACTGCTATCGAAGGGACAGCCCAGGTGCGGTTAGAAGGTTATGTTTTTACAGGTACATTTGGACTCGGAACAAACCGTATGGTTGGTATGATTAAAGTAAATGAAAAAGGAAATTTTAGTCCAGACTAAAACAGTATTTCTAGTCGCCTAGAAAAAAATGAGTCATTTCTACAAAAGGAGATGACTCATTTTTAGTTATAGGAATAGCTAATAAAAATAAATTGGTTGTTATTTTAGATATTTTTTATAAGCGATTGTATATATAGATCTAAACATAGGTGTAAAAAAAATATAATAAATATTTTTTATTTGATCTAAAAAAAATGCATATTGTAAGAGTAAGCATTCATTGTATTGGAGTATGTGTTTATACTATTTCTATAGTACAAATTTAAACTAAATTAAGGCAGGCTCTACTTAATAATTATGATAAGCTAAATTCAATAAATTTAATTTTTTACTCACAATTTAAAATTTAACAGTTATGCTTAAATTACCTAAAATTTCTATAGCATTAGTACTGATTTGGTCGCTTTGTCAGATTGGATGTGACAAACCTTCGGATCCTGCTTTACCTCCTTCCAACCAGACCCTTGGATTTAATATGCAATTTGGACAAGTTTCTAGTCAGGGTTTTGCAGACATCAAACGAACTGCTGACGGTGGATATATTGTATTGGGGGCAACCAATGCAGCAGCTGCAACAGGACGCAGAGATATGTTGCTTGTCAAAGTAAATGCACAAGGGACACAGGATTGGATGAAGACATTTGGGGCAGCTGCTAGTACTCCATACACTTATGATGAAGAAGGTGTGAAAATAGTGGTAACTTCTACAGGTTATGTTATAGCAGGAAACAAAACTTACTACAATGGAACTATCAAAGAGAAAACTAAAATAGTACTCTATGAGGTAGATTTGATGGGAAATACTACAAATGGACCTGTTGTATTACGTAATACAGGCAGAGACACCAGCTATACCGAAATGATAAGTGATATAAAAAAAGATGGAAGTGATTATGTATTAGTTGGCTCCACTACTAATGTTTTTTCAGGTAAACCTGGAGGTCCCTACACGACAGATGGAACAGACATGCTAGCCATGAAATTGAATGCTAACTTTGCTTCTACGTGGGCATCAGGAGCATGGGCGTATGGTTTTGCAGGAGAAGATAAGGCGATAGGGGTAGAGGTGTTGCCTGATGGTTATGTAATAGCAGGAATAGACCAGCAATCTAAGAATAATTTAGAAAATGCCTTTAGATTATCTAAGTATAGAAAGATTAATGGAGCTATTATTTCTACTAAAGAAATAGCAACTACTGGACTTATGATTGATGGCGGATATACTTGTTATGACAGTGTGAATCAAGAAATTAGTATACTGGGAGAGGTAACGAGCGGAACTGGTGCTGGTGATTTGGTATTGGTGCAAACAGATGAAGATTTTCTCAATTCAACTATTTATAATTATGGGAATTTCACAGGAAATATTCCTGCTACACAAATAGCTGGTGTTGGTGTTAATGGTGTGATGACGGCAGGAGGAATAGCGGTGCTACCTGACAATAAAGGATATATTCTTAGCTATACAAGCCAAAGGGCAAGTGTAAATACAGATATCGGGTTGATTCGTTTAGAAAATACATTAGCTGTGGCTACTGATTTTCCTTATGTATTATCCTCTCAAGGGTTGACAGCTAAAGCAGGGGCAGTTATACCTGTAATTGATGCTTCTACTGCGAGTGCTACAGGATATGCTTTTACAGGAGCATTTGGTGTGCCCAACCAGTTAGGAATTGTTAAAATTGACGATGCTGCATTGTAAGAACTTGTATAATATTGAAGTTTTTAAAAAAGCCTCTTCCTGTAAGGAAGAGGCTTTTTTACGTAGATACCTATCTTCGATGAGACATTGGGAAACTACTATGACAGACAAAAGGCATAATTAAATTCAATAGTGAAAATGAATTGGGTCGCTTGATGTACCACATCAAGAGTATAGCCTCCAAACATTTGCAACTTGTAGTGGATTCTTTTGGTAAGACTACTTAAAATAATCTCTAGTAAATAACAGCAATATATTTTGAATTGCATTTTGCGAATCACAAAAAATCTAGTACCTTAATACTACAAAAGACTTCAAATATATCAATGAAGTTGTTTGAATAGCTTTTTTTCATGTATTCATGAAATGTTTTTCTGAAATAACTTCAATTATAAAACTGCAACATAATGAACATTACTTACGAGTCAATTAAGCCTTATATTCTAGAAGAAAACTTGGATGCAAGTAAAATGCACTGTAAATTCCAGATCGATAACAAAGTTTTTGAAGCTACAGGAGGCATCCGTGCTAGTACCAAAAAAGGAGCGGCACGTATTACGAATCAAATTAAAAATACTGCTATTGGGCGAATGCGTACCGTCGTTATGGGGGTTTTACGCCGTGCAGTAGGAGGTGGTTTTGCTGCTACTGTTACTTCTATGGCTGGTAATGAGGTAATTCGCCAACAAACAGAAGGCGTTCGCTTCAGTGCAAAAGAAAAAGAGGCTGGCGTAATTAAAGCTTTCGAGAGTATCTTATCTGAAGTAACTTATGAGGGTGGAAAATGGCGTTTAGCAACAGAATTTTCTGAATTTGAAAAAATTATCAGAAGAAGTCCACTAACAAAGTCATATGATAAAAAGATACTAGCACGCATGTTAGTAGAAATGGCAAAGGCTGACGGTAGTGTATCTAAAGAAGAAAAAGAATTTTTTGAAGATTTCTTGACGGATGAAACTGGTAACTTAGGTTCTTTAATGCGTGCACCTTCCGTTTCTATCGTAGAGTGTGAAGAAATTAGTGCTGATGCTAAAGAAAATGTATTCATGATTACTGCAGCAGTAGCACTGACAGATGATGAGTTTTCAGATGAAGAGCAACTGAAACTAGATGATTACGCTCAAATGTTAGGTTTTACGGATAAGAAAAAATCTGACTTGTTGCGTTATGCACAGGATTATACCATCGAAACAGCTGTGAAATCAAGAGGCAATATGAGCAGAGATGAAATTTACAGCTTTGCTGATAGTATTGGTATGGATAGAAGTGAGGCAGAACGTGCTGCTATTCGATTAGAGAAAAGATTGGGATAAGTATAATTACAAAAGTAACATAGGTTGCTTTTAATTCACAATACAATAAGATGCTGTCACATATTGGTGATACTGTCTAACAGGCAGGCATTTTGATTCTGAATCAAAGTGCCTGTTTCTTATTAAATAATGATATTATGGCAAAGAAAAAAAAGAATACAAACATAGAGCAAGATGAGGATAAATTTGACATCAAAATTAATGAGTTTGGTCAAATAGTAACCTCTTACTCAATTGATAAGCTTAATGCTTTTTTGGATGAAAATGTGGAAGATAAAAAATTGAAGGATAGATCTGATCTAAAAAATAAGAAGGAAGAAGAGGAATAAGTACTATGCCGTTTTTTATGCTACAAAATTATCGAGTACTTCTGTCCAAGAATACTTTTTGTAACGAATCTGATAGGTAGAAATATCTTTATTAAGATGTTGTTGATATATTTCTTGAATACCTTTTTTGTAGCCAAAATCTGCTAGAAACCATTGGAAAAGAGCAGTGGTATGCACTACTTTTTTGTTATTATCAAAATCACTTTCACTTTCCAAAAAGGATTGAGTAGCGAGATCTAGTTGCTGATTAATTTTTTCGGGTTTATAAAAGGCAATTGGAGGGCAACTTTCAGCTCCACAATTAAGAGCAAAATGAATACGATAATCAATTTTGCTTACTGCCAATTTTTTGATTAGTTTCGAAACCAAGGGATTGGCAAAACGACCTTGAGAATATTTGTAACGATATTTGCGTAGAATACCATGTTCTACGTCATCTAGACTCCATTTTTGTCCTGCTATAGAGAATAATTTTTGGGTATAAATGGCAGGTTTGGTAATGTTTTTCTCTTTTCTAAGAATGAGGAAGTAGCTGTTGTAGATATTGATCCAAAAAGCTTTCTTTTTATTTTCATCTTTTAGCTCATTACTCAATTCTTCTAAAGAATAATGGCGTAATAAATTTTGGAAAGTAGAAGTCTCCTGTTCCATTTTTATGGCGAGTAGGAGCTGTTCAGAGAGTAGATTGAGAGACAGCGTTGACATGGTGTATAATATAAAAACAACATAAAAAAGAGCAATAATAGCTAAATAACTATTATTGCTCTTTTGTTCAAAATGTCTCATTTTACTAGAGTACTATTGTAATTTTTTCCAAAAAATTACTTTTCCCTCCCCAGCTTGATAAAAATCACGAATGACGGCTTCACGTGTATATTTACATTGGTCGTAAAAGCTACGAGTGCGTTCAAACTCTGGTAAATCAGAAGTTTCTACCAGTAAAATACGTGCTTTTTTTTCTGTCACGAGCAATGTTTCAATATAGTCCATAACAATTTTGCCAATTCCTTGACTGCGGAGATCTTCGTGTACTGCTATCAAGTACAGATTCCAAGTCCCTTCTGTCATTCGTTCTGGAGCTACATAGGCTACAAAAGTAGGGCTTTCGCCTTCTCCCGTCAGCCAAAAGCATTCTTCAGAATGATCAAAATACCCAGCAATCATATCATCTAATAGTTTTGATGGAAAGAGCCCAGAGGTATCTATGACGGTTTTAATTTTATTAAGGTCTGAAGGCTCTACTAATTTGATTGTTGTAGGAGGTTGCATGGTTGTATTTTTGATAAATAGAAGTTAAAATTTGATTTCATAAGCAAAGATAAGTGATAGGGCTAGACTAAATTTGTATCAAACTGCTATTGTAAACAGTAGAAGCATTTATTCCAAAGAGTTGCTTAAATGCTTTGCTAAAATGAGCCATATCAAAAAAGCCAGCTTGGTAGCAAGCTTCGATTAACTTCCATTTTCCTTCGAGTAATATTTCAATCGTAGTTCTTAGTTTTATCCAACGTTGGTACTGCTGTATAGTTATTCCTGTTTGTTCCTTAAATAAATGAGATAAACGGCTAGTAGATAAATAAACTTGTTGAGACAGTTTGGATATAGATAACGTTTGACCAGCTGAAGATTCTTTTATAATTCTTTGACAGGTATAAACTCTGTTGTCTATATCAGGTAAACTATTGAATGCTGTTGTTAGTAGTATCGTTTCGAGTTGCTGTATACTAGTGTGCATATTTTCTTCTAACTCATATACACCTTTCTTCAGGGCTAGGTATTGATAGCTAAATTGGATAGCCATAGGAGATTCGACCATCAATATATACAATTCTGTATTAGAAGAACTGATTAGTTGATGGGGGCAATTAGGAGGGATAATAATACCTTTTGTTTTATATTTTTTAGAGGCTATTGTTATTTCAAAAAAAGCGTTAGTTGATATAATGATCTCAAGAATGGGGTGTTGATGAACTTCTGTATGAATACCACTAGTTTGGAAAGAATAAATCTCTTTACTAGTATTGAAACATTTGACAGTCATAAATAGATACTTTTTACACTTGCTTAGACATTTTGACCTTTCGCCCTGGCAAGTAATCCCAAGCTTCTTCTGCTACGCCCTCACTAGTCACCATCCAGAGGATAGGCTTACGACTAATAGTAGTTGGCTCAGCAGCATATCCATCGGTAAAGTAGACAATGGCATCAGGCATATATTTTTCATTGGCATAAATAATAGGAGCGTTAAAATCGGTTCCTCCTCTTCCCGAAATTACTTCAGGTGGTTTACCTGTATATTGGTATTCGTTATGTATCTGAGTATCACACTCTACTACATAAATTTCGGCTCCCTGCTTCCAGATATGGTACAGTTCTCCAAAGAACTCTTTTAGTTCATCTTCCATAACAGAACCTGAAGTATCAATTGCTACTAATATTTTTTGTTTGCTTTGTATCTTAATACCAGGAGTAGTCCCATAGCGTTTGGATGGACGACGAATCGTATTTTTGAGTCGTGTACGACTACTACTCGCAGTGAATATTCTCAATATTCTTCTCCAGTTGACATTGGGTTTGAGAGAATCTACTAAGAGATTGATGTATTGCTGCAAACCCGCAGGAAGGCTACCATAGCTACTAGGCTTGAGTCTAGAAACAGAATTCACAATAGACTCATTGATCATGGCTTCGACCATTTTTTGTTCTGCTGAAGACAAACGTTCGAATTCATCCCAGAACTTATGTTGATTGAGCATTTTATTGTCTTCGTCTTCTAGTAGGTCTTTCAGTTTTTGTTGAGCTTGATTGAGTCCTTTTCCATTATTAGAGTCCTCCTGATCTTCTTCATTATCCTTCTGATTGTCATCACTACTACCACCACCCATTTCTTGCTGTTGCATATCATCTAGCTCATCCGATAGTTTTTTGTAATAGTAATCAATAGCTTGACCTCTATTGAGTTTGAATTCTGGAAAATCTTCCAGGCGAATGGCATCTTCGGTTAACTGTTCTGATTTGATATACTGATTAGCAGCCAAATCAGAAGCAATACTAAATAGTTTTTTATTACCAAACTCAGGATACCGCAAAGTATGTTTGAATACAATATGCAATATCTGATGCTTAATAGCTCCATAGCGTAGGTCTTGAGTGGCCTGTTTGTTAGCTTTTGGAGTTGGCAAATCAGTGACCGTCAGTTCGTTTTCCCAGTAGGTAGGGTTTACTAATAACTTTATCATTTGTTTGCCACCTACTGTCACTGCGATGGAATCTGTCTTTTCAGATACATCTTTTAGAATACTGGTGAAGAAGTGCCCAAAGAATGGTTCATTCAACATCAGTTGAATACTTGTTTTTGCAACTTCGTCTAATATCGTTTGGTGGCTCATATACGCTTAATTTGAAAGGATACTTTTCTAATCAAGTACCGATATAATTGAAAATGTCTAAGAAAGGAAATGGATTCCTATTCTTAGACATTAGTATGAAATTTTGTTAGTTCTTATTCCAGACAGCACCTTCTTTGCCATCTTTGATTTGAATACCAATGGCTTGCAATTTATCTCGAATCAAATCACTAGTTGTCCAGTCTTTCTGCGTTCTAGCAGATTGTCGGAGTTCAATAACCAATTGCATGACATCGTCTACCAAATTGCCTTCCTCTTCTCCTTCAGGTTCCGCTGCTTCGTCTAGCAATCCAAATATATCAAAAATGAAGTCATGGAAAGTTTGCTTTATCCGCTCTAATGTTGTTGCAGAAATAGCAGCCATAGATAATTTACCTGCTTTGAGGGAATTGATTTTCGGAATAATAACATTTAATTTGGCTAGGGCTGCCGCTGTATTCAAGTCGTCGTTCATAGCAGCAAAAGCTAAATCCAGCATTTTATTGATTTGAGCATCATCTCCTGCCAAATTTTCTTCACCACTGTGTTGGAGCCCTTGTAGCGTATGATAGCCATCCAGTAGTTTTTTGTAGCCCTTTTCTGCGTCTGCCAGTCCTTTCTCGGTAATGTTTAGCACACTTCTGTAGTGTGCTTGCAACATAAAGAAACGAACAACCATAGGGCTATAAGCTTTTGATAGAATAGGATTAGATCCTGCAAAAAGCTCTGCTGGGCGAATAGAGTTATTTGTACTCTTACTCATTTTTTTGCCATTGAGTTCGAGCATATTGGTATGTATCCAATAATTAACTGGAGTACAACCACAAGCACCCATGTTTTGAGCGATTTCATTTTCGTGGTGAGGAAACTGCAAATCCATTCCTCCACCGTGAATATCAAACTTCTTCCCAAGGTATTTGGTACTCATAGCCGAACACTCCAAGTGCCAACCAGGGAAACCAATAGACCAAGGAGAAGGCCACTTCATAATATCTTTGGCCCCAGCTTTGATCCAGATGGCAAAGTCAGAAGGATGTCTTTTATCACTTTGGTTTTTGAGGTCATCTCTAGTTTCTACCAATAAGTCATCTTGCTTTTTACCAGATAGTTTGCCGTAAATATCCTCTTCTTCTAGTAATCTTTGCGTATCAAAATAGACAGAACCGTTGACCTCATAACCATAGCCGTTGTCCAATATCTGTTGTACCATTTCGATTTGTTCGATCAGGTGTCCTGTTGCAGTTGGCTCTATGGTAGGGCGAAGCAAGTTCATTTGATCCATTACATCATGGAAAAGATTCGTATATTTTTGAACCACTTCCATAGGTTCTAATTGTTCCAATCGAGCTTGCTTTTCAATTTTACCTTCTTCACCTGCATCTACGTCTCCTACCAGATGTCCTACATCCGTTATATTGCGGACATAACGAACTTTGTAGCCTAGATATAGCAAATAGCGATACAGCAAATCAAAGGACATGAACGTACGACAATTCCCTAAGTGAACTTCATTGTAAACAGTAGGTCCACAGACATAGAGCCCAACTCGACCTTCATGAATAGACTGAAAAGGCTCTTTAGTTCGTGTAATCGAATTATACACATTTAGAGCATGCTTAGGTTTAAACGTTTGTTCCATTATTATTTACTTTGATTTGTTGTAGTTACAAATTTATCATTAAGAAATGAAAGTACTAAAATTTTATAGCTTTTTCTCTTTTTCTTATGCTCTTCGAATCGTTATGGAAGAGCATGTTTAAGTAATCTCACAAAAGAAACCGTAGAATGAAAAGAGGAGGACTTTTAGTAGTTTGGAGGTGAAAAACGTAGCTTTAGCGGGCTAAAGCGAGGCTTTTTAACGAACAAAATGCAAAAAGTAGACTTTTTTCACTGCGGAAACATTTGTGAGGTTACTTAAGAATTAAGTTCTTTCAAATCAATGATTTGGGCGAAAATGAATTGATTTAAGGATTAAATAAGCCTCTTTTTGAGTTTGATAGCAGCCTGTCCCCAATGAAACTTGTCCATGATCCTCACGGACGTGATGGGGGTACTATCATGACCTAAAAAAGGTGCAATTGGATTCTAAATTAGGTATTTGTAGCTTGAAGTTAATTTTTAAAGGTGCTCTAAAGTGATTCGCTTTATTCGGGATACAATAGGATCCATTCATAATGCTGTAATTTTCGCATCTGAGCGGTTAAATTAACATTGGGGTCTACTAAACGTTGGCTAGCTCTGCCATTTATTGTGACAAATACATCAGCTGTCACTATAGGAGCAACTAAGCCATATCTTCTACTGTAGACCTCAGACAAGTGATGGGCATATTGCAAAATATGGTCAGGGCGAATAGCCATTCTTTTTTCTTGAAAAGGAGTCAGGAAATCAGAATTAGTCACTTCCCATTTTCTATTGGATAATCGATCTTTGACATAAAAAGTAGCGTAGCCATCTTTTTCGGCTCGCATGACCCACCACGAAAAACGATACCCCTCTTCTGTCCAAATAGCATCCCCTTCGTAACACCAATGTCTAAAAGGGATAATAATCTGCAATACAAAATGAATAGTCAATAATCCTATAATCCAACTAGGCGTATTTTTATTACGAGTAGGGGATGTGAAAATAAGCGATTTATCAAATTTAGAGACTAGTTTTTGATGCCAATCAATTGGTAGAAACAGAGTAGTGGTGATTATCATTAAGAAAGGAAATAGTCCAATATTGAACAATAATCCTGTCAATAAATGAAACCCTAATACGGCTAGATAAGCATACCGTTTAGTAGGTTTCCAGATGAGCCACCCCACAATGGTCAAATCAAACAACAACCCCACCCAACTCGCTACATAGTGTACCCAATTATACTGGAATAATACTCCGAGTAAAGGGAAATCTTGCTGTTGCAATAACCATGCTCGCATTGGCATAGCATACAATAGCCAATCTGTATTCATTTTGGCAATAGCCGCCCCAATATAAATAATGGTTACCTGCCATTTGAAAATAGAAAGATACCATTGAGGAATTACTTTTTTTCTAATTTTGGGAGAAAGCCAAACATCTATAGAACCAGCAGCATTGGCTGGTAAGCCTACCAAAAATAGAGCAAAAATAGAAATAGCATAGTAGTGGTTGATATAATTGGTCGCATCCAACAAATGGAGATAGGTAAAGGCAAAAAATAGAGCAATAATAGCCACTCTATAAAATAATCCTACCAAAACTAAGAGACTAGCACCTAGCCAAATACCATAGAGTATATAAATGCCTTGTTCTCCAACATATCCCACCCAATTCAGCCCATAATATTTGAAAAAAAACTTTGGGGTGATAAAACGCACCAGAATATCATCCTCTAGTATCGAGTGAATACCCCCATAAAAGAGCATTAAACCAAAGAGAACACGATAGACCACCAGTGGTGCTATCGTGATTTGTTCTACTTGGTGTTGGATAGATGTTTTGAGCCAGTTCAAAATAATAGTTATTGCATTAGTTCCTCTACCAAAGTGACCACCCCAGTTGTTGCTTTGTCAGCTATGACCCTCAAGTCTGGTACATTAACAGCAGCAGGTTTTGGATCTATGAAGTATTTAGGAATGCCTTGTGGGGTATATTCCACCAAGCCCGCAGCGGGATATACTTGCATGGATGTACCTACAATAATAAATATATCGGCTATTTGACATAGCTGAGCGGCAACTTCTATCATAGGAACTGATTCACCAAACCAGACGATATGAGGACGTAGCTGTCCACCTTTTTCGCATTTGTCTTCTAGTGTAACGTCCTTGTCCCAATCATAAACCAAGCTAGGATCTAATGTACTACGTACTTTTTTGAGTTCTCCATGTAGGTGTACGACACGAGTAGAACCACCACGTTCGTGTAGGTCATCTACATTCTGTGTGATAATACAAACCTCATATTTTTCTTCAAGTTTTGCCAATGCTTTATGAGCCGCGTTAGGTACAACCGTGTGGAGTTGAGCACGGCGTTGATTATAGAAATCAAGTACCATGGCTTTGTTTTTTTGCCAACCTTGTGGAGACGCTACTTCCATAACATCATGTCCTTCCCAAAGTCCATCAGCATCTCTAAAGGTTTGGATGCCACTCTCTGCACTGATACCAGCCCCCGTTAGGACAACTATTTTTTTCTTTTTCATGATTTTTTCTTTTTGATTACTTCATAACAAAACAATTCTCCATGAAATAAATTCAAAAGTAGGGTGCTTTTATAAAAATTCCTTCGAATAGGGATTATCCGAAGGAATGTTTTTTAGAAAACTCTAAACAACTTCTATTCTTTTTGATCGCGTTTGTTACGAATCGCTGCTTTTCTTTCTTTCAATAATAGAGGAACATTAATGGTTTCCTTTGCATTGGTTGCAGATACTTTTAGTAATAATCTTTTCTTGCCTTGGTAGCGAAAAAATATTTCTTGACCAACTCTTGTTGTGACACCACTTTTGGAAAAAGGAGAAAGATTGGGATTCATTACAGTAGGTATTATTAGAGGAATGGATTTAGCACTAGTATTATGTAGCGTGAAGGTCACCTTTTCCTGTGCTTGAGCGTGTAGTGTAATGATGGTGAATAAACAAAAGAGTAAAAGTTTCATAATCAATGATTTAGTAAAGTGTGAGAAATGCTTATAGAAACAGCAGCAGATGAATTTGTTGTTAAAGACTACTGGTTTTAACTAAACCTTATCTTTGTGTATCATAGCGTCAAGTAGCATTGCTAGGACTCCTCCTATTGTATAATGTACTAAATCCATCCATTGAAACCCATAACCAAGTATCAATCTGCCCAAACGATTATTCCGAATTGCATTAAACCAATTGGCATCATACAATTGACTACATTCTATTAAAAAGCAGCATAGAATAGCTCCCAAACCAATCTGAATGGGTTTTGCTTTAGGAAATAAAAAGGCAACAATACCATAAAACATAATAGCATACAACATATCTCCAAAATCTGGTAAGTAGCTGAGGGCAAGTTTTGTGCGGGATAATAAGCCAATAAGGATAGTTATTGCAATCCAAAAACAGTAAAAAAAACGATTGGGATTCATAATCATAATAGATTGGTATCTGGTGATATAAAAAAGCATAAATGTCTAGGAACAACTTTTGTTAAAAGTTATTCTTAATCAAAATAGAAAATTGTACCTTTGGGGCAAATAAATTGATAATAATAACATAGAAAGGCAATGTGTTTTTGATACTAACGCAGTTGCTCTATAAAATATACCCATGAAAGTTTCATTAAACTGGATAAAACAATACGTTGACGTAACCGAGTCGAAAGAAGAAATTAGTACCATACTAACGGACATAGGGCTAGAGGTAGAAGGAATGGAAGTATATGAAAGTATACAAGGTAGTTTGGCTGGTTTTGTAATCGGAGAAGTACTGACCTGCGAAAAGCATCCTGATGCTACTAAGTTATCATTGACTACGGTCAATATTGGCGGGGCAGAGCCTCTACAGATTGTGTGTGGTGCTCCTAATGTAGCACAAGGGCAAAAAGTAGTAGTAGCGACTATTGGCACGATGCTTTATCCTACTGATGGTGAACCATTCAAAATTAAAAAAGGCAAAATTAGAGGCGAGGTTTCGGAAGGAATGATTTGTGCAGAAGATGAACTCGGTTTGGGGGAGTCACATGCAGGAATTATGGTCTTAGAGGCCACGGCTGAAGTTGGCACACCAGCTATAGAATATTTTGCAGATCGCGTGGTATCAGATGTGGTCTACGAAATTGGGCTAACCCCTAACCGCTCAGATGCGACAGGGCATTATGGTGTGGCGTTTGACTTGTCTGCGGCACTACGTACCAATTATGAAAACCAAGGAACATTATCTGCTCCTGATGTAGCTGCTTTTAGTGTACAGAATACCAATCTAGATATAGCTGTAGAAATTAAGAATGAAGCGGCGTGTCCTCGTTATTCAGGAGTTTGTATTGAAGGAGTAACAATCAAAGAGTCACCTTCTTGGATTCAAGACCATCTTAAGGCAATTGGGATAGAACCTAAAAATAATATTGTCGATATTACCAACTATGTGCTACATGAACTGGGGCAGCCATTGCATGCATTTGATTATGATAAAATTGCCAATAAAAAAGTAATTGTACAGAATGTAGCAGAAAATACACCTTTCACGACTTTGGACGAAACAGAACGTAAGTTGAGTGCAGAAGATTTGATGATTTGTGATGGGAATGGAAATCCAATGTGTATTGCTGGTGTATTTGGAGGAACCAGCTCTGGTGTAACGGAAAAGACCACGAATATCTTTTTAGAATCGGCTTTCTTTGAAGCTATAGGAGTACGTCGTACTAGTATGCGTCATTTGTTGCGTACAGATGCTGCCACTCGTTACGAAAAAGGAACCGATCCGAACAATACGATTTATGCTCTCAAACGTGCAGCATTGTTAATTCAAGAGTTAGCTGGAGGTACTATTGCTTCCGAAATCATTGATTGGTATCCTACCCCTGTTGCACGTAAACAGGTAACTGTTACTTTTGATAGAATTGTATCATTGATAGGTGTTCCCATCCCAACCGCAGATATTAAAGCTATTTTGGGGTATTTAGATATGAATATCCTAGAAGAAACGAACGAACAAATCACAGTAGATATTCCGACAGATAAGGTAGATGTGACGCGTGATGCGGATGTGATAGAAGAAATTCTACGTATCTATGGTTATAATAAAGTACCAATGCCAAATACAGTCAATTCGGTACTATCTTTTGCTCCAACTCCTAATCCATTTAAGGTTAGAAATCTCTTAGCGGATTTGTTGACAAGCGTAGGCTTCCATGAAATGATGGCTACGTCTATGACACGGTCTGCGTATTATGCGAAGCTATTACCTCAAGATGAGACCAAGTTAGTTTTTGTTAATAATACTTCTAATCAACATTTAGACCTGATGCGTCCTAGCATGCTGTTTAGTGGCTTGGAGGCTATTCAGCACAACCAAAATAGACAACAGGGGGATCTTAAACTCTATGAGTTTGGAAAAACTTATGGAAAAAAAGTCATTGATGGGGAAGGAAATATGGATTATTTTGAGGAGCAACACCTTTCTGTTTTCTTGACAGGAAACAAAACGCAAGAGAGTTGGTTACAACCACAAAATAAAGTCGATTTTTATACCCTCAAGTCTTTTGTAGAGCAGGTATTGACTAGATTAGGAATAGAGACAGAGAAAGTACAACGCACCGCTCTCAAAGAGGATGCTATATTTACGTATGGAGTTCGTTTTCATAGAGGAAAACAGACAATTGTGACTTTTGGCCGTTTGGATGGTAACATTGCTCTCGGAATGGGAATCAAGCAAGAGGTATTTTATGCTGATTTTGATTTTGATACGCTATTGCAAATCCTCAAAAAACACAGTATGCAATACCAAGCAGTATCTAAATTTCCTACTGTTAGACGTGATTTAGCATTAGTTTTAGGGCAGGCAGTTACTTTTGACGAAGTATTGGCGATTGCTCGCAAAACAGACAAAAAAATATTACGTGATGTCAATTTGTTTGATGTCTACGAGAATGCAGAGCAGATTGGAGAAGGTAAAAAATCCTGTGCGATTAGCTTCCTTTTTCAAGATGACAATAAGACATTGAAAGATAAGGATATTGATAAAGTAATGAATAAATTAATGGCGACTTATGAGAAAAAACTAGGAGCCTTGATTCGTAAGTAAATTATTATTGAACAGGTTTAGAAGTAGAGTAAACGACAATAAGGAACCATGAAAATGAAACCTGCCAATAACAAAAAACTACTTTTAAACCACTTCAACCAATAAAATGAGTATCTTAGAGGACAAATTAGAGGAGATTGAGGCAAAAATCACACGATTGATTGAGCAAAATGCACAATACAAACGCATTTGTGAAGATTTGTTAGCGACGAGGAGGCAATTGGAAAAAGATAATAGAGCATTGGATAACATGCTTGATAGAATAGCAGTGGAGTTAGATACAGTGACCACCAATACAGCCTTAATCAGTGATGCCTTAGCAGAAAATAGTGAAGACGGAAAAGAGAAAATTAGTAATTGTATTCAGAATATAACCAATAGTATTAACCGCCTACAATAGGCGATACACCATAAAAACAGATTTGTAACTATAGAAAACAACTTTGACAATCAAAGAAGGAAGTATTAGATGCAAATGTTATTTGTTTTGATAGTGCCAATAATATGGATGATAACTTAAAAACTATATCTGTAACCTTGGCGGGTAGAAAGTACCCCATTGTCACTTCTTCAGAAGAAGAAACTACTGTACAGCAAATCAATGTACAACTGGAAAAAGAGTATGCAGATATGCATACTAGATATGCTAGCAAACTACATAAACAAGACATTTTAGCAATGTTATTGTTCACGTATGCTAAAAAGCTACATGATACCCAAGTAGAAAATGACTTGACAGGAGTTGAAAATAAAATAAATGCTATTGATGAAATGCTTGAAAAGGTATTTCAAAAAGAATCCTAAATTACTAGTTACCCTTTCCTTGATACACTACTACAGCTAGTAGTCCTACCTCTAATTAGTTCTATACAATTTTGGAATTAATTAAAACTATTATATAAATCAATTATACATCATGGACGTTACATCAATAGCTATTGGGGCCGTGGTTGGTATTGTCATTGGTTTTTTGTTAGGTAGATTTCTACTCGAAAAACTCAATACCGAACGCCAATTGCAGCTCGACAAACAGGCGAGTGATATACTGCATAGTGCAGAAACCAATGCCGCCAACAAAATAAATGAAGCAAAGGACAAATCAAGAGGAATACTTGATAAAGCAAGAAAAGACGCAGATGGTCTTAAGAAAAAGAAGATAGCAGAAGCTAAAAAATTAGCTGCTCAAAAGAAGGCAGAACAAGACGCTAAAGTTCAAAAACGTAATCAAGAATTACAAAAAAGTGAAACCCAAGCAAGAAAGGTGGAGTTGGAGCTTGAAGCAAAGGAAAAAGAGCTTAAAAGAGAACGTGATTATATTACTAAAAAGAAAGGTAAACTAGAGCAGTCTCAGGCAAAAGTGGATGCTAAACTAGAGCAATTAGAGGCTCAAGGATTGCAGTACCAATCAAAGCTAGAGAAAATTGCTAAATTTACTCCTCAGGAAGCTAAAGAAGAGTTGATTAAAGCGGTCAAAGATAAAGCAGATGCTGAAGCAATGTCTTATGTTAAAGACCGATTTGCTGAAGCTAAAATGACAGCAAATAAAGATGCTAAGAAGATTGTAATCCAATCCATACAGCGTATGGCAGCAGAATACACCATCGAAAATACAGTATCGGTATTCCGTTTAGATTCGGATGACCTCAAAGGACAGATTATTGGTAGAGAAGGTAGAAATATCCGTGCATTAGAATCGGCAACAGGTGTGGAAATTATTGTAGATGATACACCAGAAGCAATTATCATCTCTAGTTTTGATCCCATTCGTAGAGAAATTTGTCGTTTATCTTTGCAACGTTTGGTTGCTGATGGACGTATTCACCCTGCTCGTATTGAGGAGGTTGTTGCCAAAACAAAAAAACAAATCGAAGAGCAGATCATGGAAATCGGTCAACGTACCGTTATCGATCTAAATATTCATGGTATTCAGACACCACTGATCAGAATGGTTGGTCGTATGCGTTTCCGTTCTTCTTATGGTCAGAACCTACTCAAACACTCTATAGAAACAGCTAAAATCTGTGCGATTATGGCAGCAGAGATTGGGTTGAGTTCTAAAGAAATTAAACTAGCTAAGCGTGCTGGTTTGTTGCATGATATTGGTAAAGTAGGAGAGGAAGAAACAGAACTTTCTCACGCTTTGCTCGGAATGAAACTGTGTGAAAAACATGGGGAGAAAGCAGCGGTATGCAATGCAGTAGGAGCACACCACGATGAAGTAGAAATGAAATATATTATTTCTCCTATCGTACAGGCTTGTGATGCTATTTCTGGAGCTAGACCTGGAGCTAGACGTGAGATTATTGAGAGCTATATTCAACGTATTCGCGATCTCGAAAAGATTGCTTTATCGTATGAGGGGGTTCAGAAGGTATATGCAATGCAAGCTGGTAGAGAACTTCGTATCATTGTAGAAGCGGAGAAAGTAAGTGATGTGCGTGCAGAGGATTTGTCATTCAAAATATCACAGCAGATACAAAATGAAATGCAATATCCTGGACAAATAAAAATTACAGTTATTCGCGAAAAACGTGCGGTAGCATTTGCTCGATAGAGAATGAATACGGATAACCTATAAAATTGGAAAGGCATTGTAATACGAGTTATTACAATGCCTTTTTTTATCTCATTTAGGCTACAACTAAATGAGCTTTATTTTGTATATTAGATAACAAACAGACCTATGAAAAATAAACATGATTTTATGTTCAAATATTTTATTCTGCTCTTGTTCTTTGCTTCCCTAATCGCTTGTCAGAATGAACCCAATAAGACAGAAGATATAGCTACTGCGGTTCAATCTAAAAAGGATTCTCTGAAAAATATTATACCTCAAAATTCAGTGGTTCCTTTTTTTTCGAGAGAAGGAAATTTTAGTGTAATTTTTCCAGATTCGCCTACTGTCAAAAGCAAAGTAATTAATAGTCCTGAAGTCGGACAAATTCGACTGAAACAATTTTTTTACGAAAAAGAACAAACACAGGCTTGGTTAGTAAGTTATTCTGATTATCCTGCACAGATGATTCGACTAGGGTCTAATAAGAGATTACTCAAAGGTATTCGCAACCAAATTTTGCAAAGTCTCGGTAGTAGTGCTGTCAATCCACAGGAGTTGAAACTGGAGGATCAATATGAAGGAATTAGTTTTGAGGCTTACTCTTCCAGACAAAAAATGGATGTTGCCTATCGAATTTATCTAGTTAATAATCGAGTTTATCAGTTGGCATTGTTTTCTTCAATTGGAAAATTTTCACGAGAGACGATTAATGCTTTTATGGATAGTTTTAAACTTTCTGTCCCTTCGGAACAAATTTTAGACAATCACCCATCTTAAACTATTATCAATGAAAAAAATTGCTGTTTTTACTTCAGGAGGAGATGCCCCTGGCATGAACCCCTGCATTCGGGCCGTAGTACGTGCGGCACTTTATCATAATATTGAAGTAGTGGGGATTCGTAGAGGCTACAAAGGTATGATTGATGATGATTTTGTGCCGTTAGATTCTAGAGCGGTGAGTTATATTCTCAATAGGGGAGGAACCATGTTAGGATCCGCCCGCAGTGATGCTTTTCGTACAGAAGCTGGTAGAGCTAAGGCTTATGAGAATTTGAAAGCAAGGGGCATTGATGGGGTAGTCGCTATTGGAGGTGATGGTACTTTTACCGGAGCTAAGGTTTTTATGGAAGAATACAGTGATGTACATTTTATAGGGGTTCCTGGTACGATTGATAATGACCTGTATGGGACAGATTATACCATTGGGTATGATACGGCTATCAATACGGCAATGGAAGCGATAGATAAAATCAAGGATACGGCCGTTTCTCATGATCGTTTGTTTTTTGTAGAAGTTATGGGGCGGGATGCTGGTTTTATTGCCGCTTTGTCTGGCATAGCTTCAGGAGCTAAAGCAATTTTAGTCCCAGAAACCAAAACGGATATTAATGACTTAGTTCATATACTCCGTATGAATGCTCAAAAGAAAAAACTTTCGAATATAGTAGTCGTAGCAGAAGGAGATGATGAAGGAGGTGCATTTGAAATCGCTCAGAAAGTCAAAAATAAAATTGATATTTTTGATGTGAAAGTTACGATACTTGGACATTTGCAACGAGGAGGATCTCCCACCTGTATGGATAGAGTACTAGCGAGCCGTTTAGGAGTAGCAGCAGTCGAAGCTCTTAAGAATGGGGTGAAAGGAGTAATGGTAGGACAGATGCACCGTGATGTTAATTATGTCCCCCTAGAACAAGCCATCAAACACAATCAAAAATATAGCGGACACTGGGAAGAGTTAGCTAATATTCTCGCTTTTTAAATCAATTTTCAATATGAATGCTTGTATTATCAATATAGGAGATGAAATTCTCATTGGACAAATTATCAATACCAATGCTGCTTGGATGGCAGAACAGCTTAATTTGCAGGGTATTAGTGTAGAACAAACGATTGTAATCAGTGATACTCCAGAAGCAATCGTAGAAGCAGTCGAATCCGCAAAAAAAATTGCACAACTGATTTTGATAACAGGAGGATTGGGACCAACTAAAGACGATGTAACTAAAAAGACTCTAGCAGAACATTTTGGGATGTCATTAGTTTATCATGCTCCTAGTTTTGAAAATATAGAACACCTATTTGTACAGTACGGAATAGAGGCAGATGATAGATATCGTAGTCAAGCCGAAATGCCAGATGGGGCAACTATACTTATTAACAAAACAGGTACTGCTTCAGGAATGTGGTTTGACCAAGGAGAGCATGTGATTGTATCTATGCCAGGCGTACCTCGTGAGGTGAAATACTTAATGCTCGAAGAAGTCATTCCTAGAGTCATTTCTAGTTTTGACCGTCCTGCTATTTTGCACCACACTTTGTTGTCAACAGGCAAAGGGGAAACAGATTTATCTGACCTGTTGGAGGACTTTGAGACAAAACTTCCTTCTCATATCAAATTAGCCTATCTTCCTAATACAGAAAAAGGAATGGTTCGCCTTCGCTTATCTGCCAAAGGTGACGTATTGGAGCAATTGCAAAAAGAATTAGAGGAAAAAGTCAGTGAAATAGAAGCTGCTTTGGGAGTGTATATCTTTGGTGTCAATGAAGAGTCATTAGAGGTTGCCCTAGGTAACCTTTTGCGAGAAAAACAAATGACGATCACAACAGCTGAAAGCTGTACAGGAGGGAATATAGCTCGTAAAATCACCTCAGTAGCAGGCTGTTCAGATTATTTCCCTGGTAGTTTAGTTGCTTATTCTAATAGAATAAAGGAAAAGCAGCTTGGAGTAAAAACAGAAACACTAGAACAGTTTGGGGCTGTAAGTGAACAATGTGTGCTAGAAATGGCAAAAGGAGCACAACAATTATTTGAGACTGATTGTGCTATTGCTGTTTCGGGAATAGCTGGACCAGGAGGAGGAACTCCTACCAAACCTGTCGGTACTATTTGGATCGCTATTGCGAATAGAGAACAGATTTATACTAAAAAATTGCAATTAGGAACCAACCGATTGCAGAATATTACTCGCACCTCAAATATAGCCATGAACTTGATGCGTTTGTCTCTAATAGATGCCCTCTCAGACGAAATATAATTTTATAGTATCTTTTTTTGACCCTATTATTATTTTTATTGTTTGTTTTGTAAGGGCAGTTACCCAATAAAAGCCGTTTTTAGTACCTACAATTGTGGTTTTTTCCTATTTTTGCCCTTGATTTTAGATAGAAATTTCATAATTATAACACATATACAACTATGGCAAAGGTAGAACTCATTATGCCTAAATTAGGCGAGTCCGTTATGGAAGCAACCATCCTTACTTGGGAAAAACAAGTAGGAGATGCAATAGAAATGGATGAAAATGTAGTGGTAATCGCTACAGACAAAGTGGATACAGAAGTTCCTTCCCCTGTAGAAGGTACGCTGCTAGAAATACTTTTTGAAGAAGGAGAAACCGTTGCCATTGGAACTGCTATTGCGATCATAGAAACAGAAGCAGCAGGAGAAGTACAAGCATCACCAGCAGTACAAGAAACTACCTCTACTAATACAACTCAAAGTACTCCAACTACTAGTCAGCAGCCAGCAACAGCTAGTCTAGATACTAGTAATGCCAGTCGTTTTTATTCTCCTTTGGTCAAAAGTATTGCAAAGGAAGAAGGTATTGGATTAGCTGAGCTAGAGCAAATTAGTGGTTCTGGAAAAGAGGGACGTGTGACTAAGAGTGATATGTTGGCGTATCTTCAAAATAGAGGTGCAGAGGCAGTTGTTGCTGCTCCAGTAGCGAAGCCAACTCCTGCGAAAAAACAACCGTCAAACAATACGAATGGTGTACAAGTGCAGCAGTTCAAAACCCCACCAGTAGATAGAAGTGGTAATGTCGAGATTATCGAAATGGATAGAATGCGTCGTTTGATTGCAGATCACATGGTGATGTCTAAGCATGTTTCTCCTCACGTTACCTCTTTTGTAGAGGCAGATGTAACGAATCTGGTGAATTGGAGAAATAAAGTAAAACATCAGTTTAAAGAAAGGTATGATGAAAAAATTACTTTCACGCCTATTTTTGTAGAAGCAATTGTCAAAGCTATTCAAGACTATCCTATGGTTAATGTAGCTGTAGATGGAGATCAAATTGTTCGTTACAAGGATATTAATATAGGTATGGCAGCAGCATTGCCTACAGGAAACTTAATTGTACCTGTTATCAAAAATGCTGATATGCTTAATATGGCAGGTTTGGCTAAAAATGTCAATGACTTGGCAAATCGTGCTAGAAATAACAAACTTCGCCCAGATGAAATACAAGGAGGAACATTCACATTGACGAATGTAGGTACATTCGGTAATGTAATGGGAACACCAATTATTAACCAACCTCAGGTCGCTATTTTGGCAGCAGGAGCTATCCGTAAGAAACCTGCGGTACTAGAGACAGAAGCAGGAGATGTCATTGCTATTCGCCACATGATGTTCTTATCTTTATCATACGATCACCGTGTGGTAGATGGCATGTTGGGTGGTTCTTTCTTACGTCGTATTGCAGATTATTTAGAAGGATTTGATCCTAAAAGAGAGATTTAATATCGCGTCTTTTTAAACAAAACATAAAATATATTTAGAGAGACAAATAGCCATAGCTATTTGTCTCTTTTTACTTTCAAAAATCACATAATCATGAAAAAACTTACTTCATTATTTTTATTTATTGGTTTACTGAGTAGCAGTGTAGCTTTTGGGCAGAATGTTGGTTATTTATCTTATGATTACTCTAGTTCTTCCACTAATACTTATGTGACTAGAATAATGAAGACGACAGATGGAGGAGTTACTTGGGGGAGTCCAAGTACTCAAGGAGTAGTTGAAATAGCAGGAACAAACAATAATGCTATGATTAGTTTTCCTTCTGACAATGTAGGTTATTTGTCCTATGGGTATTTTAATAATAGTAGCAATACTTATGTGACTAGGATAATGAAGACGATAGATGGAGGAGTTACTTGGGGGAGTCCAAGTACTCGGGGAGTCGTCGATATAACAGGAACAAATGATAGTGTTACTATTACCTTTCCTTCTGATAATATAGGCTATTTAGTGTATAGTTATCCAAGCTCCACGATTCCTAATATTTCAGTGACTAGGATGATGAAGACGACAGATGGAGGAGTTACTTGGGGGAGTCCGACTTCTAGTGGTGGTGTATTTGAACTACTAGGACCTTTGGGGGAGAATTCAAAAATTATCTTTCCTTCAGAAAATGTAGGGTATCTTTGGCAATCTTATTTCAGTAGTTCTGTGAATAGTATGGTCACTAGAATTCTAAAAACAACAGATGGAGGAATTACTTGGAGTCCTCCAAATAATCAAGAAATATCTGGAACGGAGAATGCTGTACTTTCCTTTCCTTCTAATAATACGGGGTATTTATCTTATAAGTATTTAAATACTTCTACTAATACTTATGTGACTAGAGTACTGAAAACTACTAATGGAGGTCGTACTTGGAGTAGTCCAAGCACTCAAGGTGCTGTCGAAATAATAGGAACGAATGGTCATGCTACTATTGTTTTTCCTTCTGATAATGTTGGTTATTTGTCTTATAGATATTTTAATTTTTCTGCTAACGCTTATGCTACTAGAATAATGAAGACGACAGATGGAGGAGTTACTTGGGGGAGTCCAAGTATTCAGGGGACTGTCGAGATAACAGGAACACCAGATAATAGCTCTATCTCCTTTCCAAGACAAACCATCACTTCTATCTCTCAACTCCCAACATTACAAGACAAAATCAGTTTAGAAGTATTCCCTAACCCTACCAACACAATCACTAATCTAATTGTAGAGGATTTTCAAGACAAAGTGTATAGTATTATGAATATCATGGGACAAGAAGTAATGCAGGGGCAATTACAGAGTAATCAAACTACGCTTGATTTAACAGCATTGACTACAAAAGGGACTTACTTGATTTTAATCAAGGAAAAACAAGGTGGACAAGTGCTAGCGAAAAAAATGATTACACTGCAATAGTGAAAATACGACAACCAAATACAAAAGGCGAATCTACGAATATCCAGTAGATTCGCCTTTTTATTAGTAGAGCATAAAAATTTATATGGTTAATGTTGCTTTCATATCTTCTACTGTTGTTATATTTCCAACAGGTCGGAAGGTGTAGGTGTTGGTATTTTCTGAGTCAGAATTCGATAGTGTAGCAACCATAATTTCATTCTCAGTCGTCATTCCCCATATTTGGACATTGTCTCCCTTTGATTTTAAATTTGTCTTGCTAGAATTTGCCTCAAGAGCAATAGAATAGTATTGTTTTTGATTAGGTGCAGATACAAAGATTTCTTTTAGCACTTGAGGGGCTCCTGCTTCATTTACAAAAGAAGTTTCTATGTCGGCTTGTTCTGTGATGGAAGACTCTTTACCACAAGCCCAGAGTCCAAATTGATTCATCTCAAAATGGTGGACCCAAACCGTAGTTTTTTGTTCTGTCTTTAGTTGTGCCAAGGCCATTTCTTGTCCTTTCTCCCATTTTGATAAGGCGTTATTATAAGCAGCTAACTGATTATTGTATCGAGCTTGTGCTGCATCTGAGTAGGCAATGAAAGGAATGATTTCTAATTTTAGATCTTCCAGAACTGCTCCACTAGCACTATTGCGGATCAATTGCACTTGGAGTTTATCATTGCCCAGATCCACTACTTTCATGTTGTTCCACTCTTTAGCAAAAGGATCATCCGCTACCGCTGATTTTTTGACTAAAAATTCTATTTCATCACCCAAATAAGCTAAATCAGGAAATTGTTCTTTATCTAAATCAAAATCAAATGGTTGCATATTGTTAGGGACAGTTTGTGGCTTGCGAGGTGCCACTGGTTTTTTGACCGCCCAAGTTTCTTGTATTTGTTGACGTTGTTTGTCTTGTTCTGTTGCACTAGTACTATAGGTGATTTCTTCTACTATTTTGACTCCATCTACTGCTTGGTATTCCCAATCATTTCCTTGGAAAGTATATATGTTGAGATCTGCGGCAGCTATTTCATTGGTTGCTTCTCCTCTAAAGGTGATTTCTAATGTTTTGTCTTGATGTAAATAGACAGGTTCTCCAGCTTGACTACCTTTAATTTCAATCATTCCAGCAGACTGAATATTTTTATGTTTTCCCAATTCTTGAGGAACACCAGCTAAATATAGGTCTACAGCATTATTTAGTTCACGATAGTCTATATCTACTTTACCTTTGATTGGCAATCCTTTTTTATCAACAAAAGCGGAAGCAGGTACTTTAACAGTAGAACCAGAAGGGTATTGTAGAGTTTCGGCTTTCTCTACATCCATGATAGTTGCCCGCTCAAATGTGGGAGCTAAATCTGGCACCGGACTAACCAGTGCTATTGGTGCTGGAGTAGTAGGAGATAGGTTATTGTTTCCATTTTGTATCATAAATACAACCAATACAGATGCTGCAATCGTCATGAGTACTCCGACTCCTGATTTGACAATCCAAGGAGCAATTTTATTATCTATTGGCTTGACTATCGTATCGGTCGTAGCCTGTCCTACATCCTCTTTGGGGGGAGTAGCTTGTTCAAACTGAGCCAATAAACTATCAAAGTCTTGATGTTTATTGATCTGTTCCGAATCTAGTTTCGGCAAATCAGTTTTTATATTGTAATTGTTTTTCATAATTATTTTTTTAGGAATATGTTATAATCCCTGTTCTAATCATTGAACTTTTGCTTTTCGAATTTTTTTCGCATTTTCTGTAGTAAGCGATAAATCTTTACTTTAGCGTTATTCTCCGTAATGTCCATAATCACTGCAATTTCCTTGAAAGGACGTTTTTCAAAAAAACGTAATTCCACAATCTGCAATTCTTCTGGTTTTAAGTCTTCAATAACTTCTTTCAGTACTTCGATATTCAGTTCCAACTCTTGTTTGTCTTCAAACTCATCTGCTATATTAGATAGGCTATGTTCTTCTATTGCTACTACTCTATTTTTAGCGTTCTTTCTATAATATTGAGCGATTTCATTGCTAGCAATTCGGAATAACCAAGCTGAAAATGGGACCCCTTTGAAAGTATATTGTTGCAATTTTTGCATTGCTTTCAGAAATACTTGTGAAGTGATATCAGCAGCTAAGGCTTCTTCTCCTGTTCGTTTGTATACAAATCTAAAAATTGGCTCATAATACCGAGTATATAACACACGAAACTGAGCAGGGTTTTGTTGAGCAGCTTGTACTTCTAGCCACTCTTGCTGCATCGCTTCTTGCGTTACGGTATGTTTAGATGATGCCATGTATTTTGTTTTATAGGCTGTTCTATATATCTATATAGGTTATTATTTTATTCTTCTGAAAAATGAGTATATTCTAATACAGTTTGTACCCCTTCTTCTTCTATGATATGTGTACTAATAAGTCCATTGTCGTATGTAAAATACTCTATTTTATAATTAGCACTTACTTTTTGCTCACTTTCTGTGTTATCTACCGTCCAATAAGTCTTTTTTGTGCAATGAGGACCATTTTCATAGGCATAATCAATACCGACGATAATCTCACCAGCAGTGTTGGTCACTATCGTTTGTACGGGCTGATTAGCCGTATTATAAGTAGTTTTTGCTTCTTCTTGGAGTTCATACAAACTTTTGAACTGTTGTGTTAATAGGGTAGTATCACTATATCTTTTTATGATTTTTCGAGTTTCCCTATCTTTCATACCATTGAGCAAGCTATCCATATCAGGACCTTTCCCTGCGGCAGTTGTTTTATGCTTTACGACTCGTTGTTGTTCATCAAATACAAATTCATCTAATAGACGTACCCCTTTGTTGGGAAAACCAAAAGTACGAACACGTTGAAATGGACGGCCATCATTATAATACAAATAAATCCAACCACCAGCTTGTTTAGAATTTTGAAGAGTGTCGTATGTTAATATTTCTGTTGCAGACAACAATCCTTTTCTATAAAAGTATTCTTCGGTTGTTTCTTTATCCCCATTAGGTAAATAAGTTGTTACCAATTGCATTTTTCCTTCAAAATATTCATACCGTTGGTATTGATAAGATTCTTGTATAGGGGTACTCCACATTACCCCATCTTCATCGCCCTCTGCTTTGGTGTAGGTGCCATACCAGACCGTTGTCTTTGTATTACTAGCGGCATTACTTTTCCACATATCAAACGGAATACCAGGGTAGATTTCAGCATAGGTCTGTTCTTGTCCCAGAGTAGTCGTAGCCAACAAGAGTATTAAAAGCAGTGGAAGGCAATTTTTAGTATTGCTTACGATAATCTTCTTCATTTAATTGCTGTTTTACGATGACTACTTGTTTGTATAAGGTGTAATCAATTGGTTTTTTTGAAAAATCAAGAGCTGGATTCCATCTCGTTTGTTTCAGTTTACGAATAATATAATCTGCAAATCTACAGCTGGAGTACTTTTCTACCTCAATATTAATCGATCTACCATAGGCACTGACATCATACTGTAGTACAACATAATCCCAATTGCTAAAGGTCATATCTTCTCTATAGGCTTGTATGTCTAATAAACCAAAAGTTCCTCCTGCTATAGTTGGTAATCTAGCCACTTGTTTTTTGGTTGTCGTAACAGGACGAACAACAGTAGGAATTACTTCCTGTTTCTCTACAGATGGTGTTATTTCTGTAGAGGTGGTTACGACTGATTTTTTCCGAAGAACAAAAGTCTTTTTTTTATAGGTTCTAGCAGACTGAGCTTCTAAATATCCTATTGATGCAGTCATACTAATAAGTAAAATTATAATATTTTTTAGCATACTTTTTTAGACTCTAAAACCACACAAATTATACCATAAGTTTACTCATTGAATAAGCGATAGGTAGGCAATTCACTAAACAAAAATACAGCTATTTATTTAAAAAATACGCTTTTTGACTATCTTACACTTATCAGATACTATTATCTAAACAATCTGATCATTCTACCAAACAAAAATCCATTAAAACAAAGAACTGTTTCTTTTTGAGGAAGAGAATTATTCTCTTCTTCATTTACATAATGATAGGAGATCAAAAAGATACATTTTTTACCGTTTTTTAGGAGAAAAAAATAAAATCATGAGCGAAGAAAAAAAAGGACTTGCCTTACATTGGAAAATACTAATTGGAATGGTCATGGGGATCCTATTTGGATTAGTAATGACCAACATAGATGGAGGGACTACATTGGTTGCTAATTGGGTTAAGCCTTTTGGGGATATTTTTGTCAAACTATTAAAGTTGATTGCAGTCCCATTAATAATTGCTTCTTTAGTAAAAGGAATTTCAGACTTAAAGGATATTTCAAAGTTTAAAAATATTGGTTTACGTACTATTGCCATTTATATGGGGACCACAGTGGTTGCGATTACCATAGGCTTATTATTAGTGAATATAGTAAAACCTGGTGATGGAATTTCTCCTGAAACTATTGCTAAATTAACAGAGACCTATGCCAATAATGAAAAGGTACAAGCTAGAATTGCGGAAGCAACGACACAAAGAAATAGTGCCCCCTTGCAGTTTTTGGTTGATATGGTTCCAGAGAATGCAGTGAAAGCAATGAGCAATAATAAATTGATGTTGCAAGTTATTTTCTTTACTATCTTTTTAGGAATCTCGATGTTATTAGTTGGCGAAAAGAGAGCTAAACCACTAAAAGACTTTTTTGATTCTTTGAATGAAGTGATTTTGAAGATGGTGGATTTAATAATGTTATTTGCACCTTATGCTGTATTTTCATTACTAGCCAATGTAGTTGTTTCTTCTGATGATCCAGACTTACTATGGGCATTATTGAAGTATGCATTTACGGTAGTTGGAGGTTTATTACTTATGATTGGTTGCTATATTGTATTAATCAAAGCCTTCACCAATAAAAATCCATTTTGGTTTTTGAGACAACTAAGTCCAGCACAATTATTAGCATTTTCTACTAGTTCTAGTGCTGCTACACTACCTGTAACAATGGAAAGAGTAGAGGAGCATATTGGAGTGGACAAAGAAGTCTCAAGTTTTGTATTACCAGTGGGAGCTACTATCAATATGGATGGAACCAGTTTATACCAAGCCGTAGCTGCTGTTTTCATAGCACAAGCACTGAATTTTGATTTAACCTTTGCCGATCAATTGACTATTATATTGACAGCATTATTGGCTTCAATTGGTTCTGCGGCTGTTCCTGGAGCAGGAATGGTAATGTTAGTCATTGTGTTAGAGTCTGTTGGTTTTCCATCAGACAAATTAGCTATTGGTCTAGCGCTTATATTTGCAGTGGATAGACCACTAGATATGTGTCGTACTGTAATCAATGTGACAGGTGATGCTACGGTAGCTACTTTGGTGGCGAAGTCAGTGGGCAAATTAGGGGATCCTAATGTCCAAAATTGGGATGATAATTATGAAAGAGAGGTGGTGTAAATAGCTTCAATGTCTACTATAAATCAAAAAGCTATCCTGCAATTATTTTACAGGATAGCTTTTTGTCTTAAATGGTATATGATAGAATGTTTTAGTTTAGTCTAATTTCATCATCATTTCCATCAAAAAATACATATTTCATCAAATTGTAATTGACATTTTCTTTGACAGTAACCCATTTCTGATACTTACGCCACCATTTTACTTGAATACTAACGAAACCTTTACGTAAGTAAGCCGCTACAAATGGATGTACTTGTAGATTGAGTTTTTTTGGACGATGAGATTTGATAATAAATTCTAAATCTCTTTTGATCTCATCAATCAATAGAATCGTAGCATTGACTTTGCCAGTACCTCTACAAACAGGGCATTTTTCGGCCGTTGAGATCTGAACAGCAGGACGAACCCTTTCTCTCGTAATTTGAATTAATCCAAATTTACTGAGGGGGAGAATCGTATGCTTGGCATTGTCATTTGCCATAGCATCTTTGATTGTTTTGTAGAGAGCCGCCTTATTTTCCTGCCTTTTCATATCGATAAAATCGATAATGATAATCCCTCCAATATCTCGTAAACGAAGTTGGCGAGCCACCTCCTCTGCAGACTCTAGGTTTACTTTTAGGGCATTGGTTTCTTGATCATTACTGACCATTTTAGGGCCACTATTGACATCAATGACGTGCATCGCTTCTGTCGGTTCGATCACTAAATAAGCACCTGAAGCCATTGTCGCTGTTTTACCAAAAGAAGCTTTGATTTGTTTGGTAATACCAAACTGATCAAAGATTGGTCGAGGACCTTTGTAGTATTTTACAATATCTTTTTTTGTATTGGCTATACGACTAATTTCATTGACAACTTCAGTATGGACTTTTTTGTCATTGACAATAACTTTAGCAAAAGACTCATCCCAGAAGTCACGAATAAGACTTTTTGTCTTGTTCAGTTCACTAAGACATTTGGCTGGAGCTTGTGTTTGAAAGAGTTCTTTGTGTATTTTTTCCCATTTGCTAACTAAGTCACTAATGTCGTCATGTAGTTCGGCTACACGTTTGCCTTCTGCGGCGGTACGAACAATAAAACCAAAGTTTTTAGGGCGAATACTCTCCATTAGACGACTTAATCGCTCTCTTTCATCATCATTGGTGATTTTTTTGGAGACAGCAACTACATTAGAAAAAGGAGTGAGTACTACATATCTACCTGCAATAGTGACCTCACAACATAGGCGAGGTCCTTTGGTTGAAATGGGTTCTTTGAGTACTTGAACAAGGATGTTTTGCCCTTTGGTAAGGACTTCGTTGATCTTTCCTTTTTTAGAAATGTCTGCTTCCACCTTGAAATCTTTCAGAAGGTGAGAGGGGAGACCTCCCGTTTGAGCTCCATTGGTAAATTTGATGAGTGATCTTAGCTTGGGCCCTAAATCAGTATAATGTAGAAAGGCGTGCTTTTTCTCATATCCAATATCTACAAAAGCAGCATTTAGCCCAGGCAATAGTTTCGTGACTTTGCCCAGATATATATCTCCAACAATTAAGTTGTTTTTGAGTGGTTGGTTATGTAACTCTACTAGTTTTCTATTCTCAACGAGTGCTAGTTGTACTTCTTTTTGAGTAGAGTTAATGATTAATTCTTTTTCCAAAATATGGTTGTTTACTTTGATTCCTTTTCCATGATAGGAAGAATCAAAATGATATTTATAATATACGGAATACTATCATTGAGTGGTAATAAAGAATTTCAATGGTATAATAGTGCCCTTACCCACATCAACTAGGAAAGTATTGTGGTAGCATTACAAAGTATTCTATCTGAAAAGCGAGTGCTATAGAAAAAGAAAGAGAGTATTATTGAATACGGCGTAGCCAAGAGATTGCTACAAAGAATGGTAAATACCAATAGGGCAACTGGATTGTTGCCCTATTAGATATATCTAGATTATAGACAGAAAAAGAAATTATTTCTTCTTCTTGTGACGGTTCTTACGTAGTCTTTTTTTACGTTTGTGCGTCGCAATCTTATGTCTTTTACGCTTTTTTCCACAAGGCATAATTCTTATTTTTTATAAAGTTTTTAAATTAATTTGATGGATTCAGGTATTCTTTCTGACCTGTGATGAAGGACTGCTGAATTTTGGGTTCGTCTGAACTCAAAGCAATCACTTCTTCATATAGTTTGATAGCTTCTTCCTTGTTACTTTCTTGTTTGTGATACTCAATCAAATAGTAATAGGCTTCTGCTACTATGTGCAAAGGTACGTATTCTTTTTCAGCTATTAAAATAACTTTCTCAAATCTTGGCTTTGCTTTAGCCATATCCTTGGTTCTAGTGGCAGACATTCGCCCTAGAGTCATGTTTACAGCTACATTATTTTCATACTTTTCGTCCAATTGACGAAGCATCATAATACCTTTCATTGGCATGACACTAGCATCAATAGTACTAAGTTCTACATACATTAGGGCTTCATTAATAGCATGTTGAACCGTATCGGGCTCTAGTTCTTTAGCTTGTTGCAATGCAGCTATAGCCTCATTGACTGCTAATTTTTTATTGGCATTTTTATCACTTTGGCGATAGGCTATGTCATAAGTAGTGCCCGCAATAGCCCATGCTTCGGCAGTTTGTAGTAGTTCGGCTACTTTTTTGGCATAATAGGCACTCAACATATAATTTTTGTACTCATACCATGTTCTTGAGATCAGTTTGAGTACTTCCGCTTCTTGTAGTAGATCTTCAGCCTGAGCTTTTTCTTTGTCTAAATCTGCCAACCAAGCCAATTGAGCAGAGTCAAGTTTAGCTCTTGCTTCTGCCAATAGAATTTCTTCAGATATGATTTCTTGAGGAGCTTCTTCCGCAGATACTTTTTCTCCTTTCTTTTGGACAGGAGTAATGTTGCCAGCAAAGAATAATCCTAATATCAATGCCAGCGTAAGAATAATAGCGGCTATTTGACCTGGTGTAGCTTTCAAATGAAAATATATTTAGTGTATAATTGTTGTTTATACCATAATTAATGACAGAAGTTTTGAATTGTTTCAAAATTTCTGTCATTAATCAAGTATGGTTTAGTCTTCCACTTTTACTTCATCTTTCACCTTACTAACAAATGCCTTTGCAGGTTTGAAAGCAGGGATATAATGAGCAGGTATTTCAATAGCTTTGTTCTTTTTGATGTTACGGCCTACTTTCTTAGCACGTTTTTTGGCGACAAAACTACCGAATCCACGTACATAAACGTTTTCCTTTTTGGCAATACTCTCTTTTACTTCTTGAAAGAAAGTTTCTAATGTCATCAGTACATCAACTTTTGGGATGTCCGTCTTTTCTGCGATTTTGGCTACTAAATCAGCTTTTCTCATTCTCTAATGTTTTGATATGTGTATTTGTGTATGTAATTCAAATAAATAATCTAGTATTTATTTGTTAGGGTGTGCAGTGCCGTAAATGTCGTGTTTTTTTTAATAAAAGAAGAAATGCATCTCTTTTTTTTAACATTTGAGCAGTAAAATGAATGGTCTATTATTAATCTATAGGATTATTTTAACAGATAAGATACTAATAGAAGAGACTGTATTGTACCTAATGTCCAGCCAGCTAGTACGTCTGTCCAAAAATGCTTTTTTAGGAAAGTTCGAGAATAACCGACTATTAATATCACTATTATAAACATGAAAAATACATATTTGTTCCCAGCATTGTATTGCAAAATTCCTAAACTCAAATAAACGAGTGCAATTCTAGAAGCATGTATACTTGGAAAACTACCGGCATCAATTTTTTCAAAGCCGTTGGCGTATTTTTGCCCATTTGGACGAGGTTTGTGCCAGAAATATTTGATGCTAGAGCAAAATACTTCATTGAAAAGGAAAGCTCCTATCAAAATTAGTAAGTTATGAGCAGTATGAGGGAGTCCAACTAGAGTGCTAATTCCGACTAACAATAAGAGGAAAGGATTGCCAATGGCAGTGAAATCTCTTATGTATTCGGCATACTTCGTTTTTTTTAGTGACATATAGATTATAAAGACTAGTTTTAAATTAGAGTAGGTCTAAAATTATGTTTTATGAATTAAGAAGAATTTAGACATGCTCTTAGGAATAGAGGGAGAATATATTATACTACTAATAAATAGATTTTGGAATAGTGTACCCTTAGATATTCTTATCGTGGGCTTCAGAAATAGGATTAGAAGTCACTCACTTCTTTTACGGCTTTCCAGTTTTTGATGAAAAATCTCAAACCAGACCCTACTGTAAACCCAAGTGAAACCAAAATCATGAGGTAGATGATCCATTCTGCAAAAAACCAAGTTCCTAATGGATTGTCTTTGGGGTAAATATTGAACATCAAATAAAAGTAAGTACAAGGCAGGGTAATCATTTGCATGACTGTTTTGGCTTTACCTGACCAAGAAGCTGCTACTACGATAGGTTTTTTGCGTAGCAAAAATGCTAGGCGATAACAAGTGATAACTACTTCACGGAGAAATATAGGGACAATCCACCAAATTGAATACATAAAATCGAAACAAACATCTGATAGTACCACAAAAGAACCCAAAACGAGGACTTTGTCTGCTATAGGATCAAGGATTTTTCCAAGTTTGGTGATGAGGTTATATTTTCGGGCATACCATCCATCTAGCCAATCTGTGAAACTTGCAATAGCAAATATCACTGCTGCAACTACACGAAGATTAAAATCATCCTGTAACATTAACCAAGGAACTAAGAAGCCTAGGAGTATCCGAAATATAGTAAGTGCATTAGGTACATTCATAACAATAGTATAGTTAGGTCTGTAAAAGTAGTCAGAGTCTATCTAAAATAAATGAATTGACCTGAAAAATATTTTTTTGAGGCTATAAAATTACGATTTAGGTGCTTATGAATCACTCAGCAGTTTGAAAGATTGGCGATGAATAGGACAACTACCATGTTGAGCAATCGCGGCACGATGGGCTTTTGTGGGGTATCCCTTGTTTTTGTCCCACCCATATTGAGGATATTTTTGATGCTGTTCTAACATATAATCATCTCTATAAGTCTTCGCTAATATGGATGCAGCAGCAATAGAGAGGTATTTCCCATCTCCTTTTATGATACAATCATGAGGTAGATTGGGATAGGGAGTGAACCGATTGCCATCTATCAATAAATGTTCGGGGCGTACCTGTAGTTGATCTACTGCACGGTGCATCGCCAAAAACGAAGCATTGAGAATATTGATGGCATCAATCTCTTGTTCGGTAACAACACCTACTGCCCAAGCAAGAGCTTCTTTTTCGATCGTCGTACGAAGGTGCATCCGTTTTTTGAGGGATAATTTTTTAGAATCATTGAGCAGTTCATCTTTGAAATCAGGCGGAAGTATGACCGCAGCAGCGTATACAGCTCCAGCCAAACAGCCTCTTCCTGCTTCGTCACATCCTGCTTCTATTAGGTTAGGATTCAGATAGGAGGCTAGCATGAGACTAATTTTTGGAGTTGCATGATACAGCCTAAGTGAACACCTTCATGTACATTATTGAAAGTGATGGCTTCTTCTATAGTCGATAAAGTAGCCCCTAAACCAACAGTTACTTTTTTATAAACATGAAAACGGTTGGATTTATAGTCGTCCTCTAGGTTATCAATTGTCGAAAGTAAAAGTCGTTTAATTTGATCCACTTCTAGTTGATTGACATAACGGTTAGGGCGTGTTCCATTTTTATAATGACTGACCATTTCATCGTCTACAAGCATTGGTAAACCTGTAAGCCTATAATGAAGGCTCTGTTGTGAGACCAGTACATGTCCCATTTGCCAAATAATATTGTTATGATATCCAGATGGAATGTGATTGAGCTCTTCTAGTGAGAGGCTATCAGCAATAGATAAAATATTATTGCGTACTACACGTAATAAATGCATATTATAATGGAGGAAATTCATAAGTGATTTTTTGACATTTAGAGCATATCTAAAATGATGTTGGTTAACAGAACCTCTGAGTATAAAAAACTATTTTTTGTGCTAATTGGGTCTCATTTTTTGATAAATAACCTAGCTATTGTTCAAAAAGAGCTTAATTTTTAATTTAAGATAAATTTAGACATACTCTTAGATTTTTGATCAGAATAAGGAGGTTTGAGAACTATCATCTGTATTGGGAGACAGCCCTAGGTGCTCGTAGGCTCTATAAGTTGCTTCTCTACCTCTAGGAGTTCTCTTCAGATAACCTTGTTGAATCAGATAAGGTTCATGAACATCTTCTACTGTACCTGCATCTTCTCCTACTGCTGTCGCTATAGTAGTCAGTCCTACTGGTCCTCCACCAAACGATTGAATAATAGTTTTCAAAATTTTATTATCCATTTCATCTAATCCTCTATTATCTACATGGAGGGCATCTAGGGCATATTTGGCTATGTTGGAGTCAATAGTTCCGTTCCCTTTTATTTGTGCAAAATCTCTTACTCGTCTCAGTAGGGCATTGGCTATACGGGGAGTTCCTCTACTACGTCGCCCTATTTCATTGGCACCATCTTCTGTAATCGGTACTTGCAGAATACCTGCCGAACGTTTAATAATATTAACTAGTGTAGGTACATCATAATAATTCAGTAAGCAATTTATTCCAAACCTTGCACGCATAGGAGCCGTCAGTAGCCCCATTCTAGTGGTAGCTCCCACTAGTGTAAATGGATTGAGAGCAATCTGTATGGTCCGAGCATTAGGACCAGAATCAATCATGATATCAATCCGATAATCTTCCATAGCAGAATATAAATATTCTTCTACTACCGTATTGAGTCGATGAATTTCGTCAATGAATAACACATCATTTTCACCTAGGTTAGTTAAGAGACCTGCCAGATCACCTGGTTTTTCTAGTACAGGACCAGAAGTCATTTTTATATCTGCTTGCAACTCATTTGCTACAATGAGAGAAAGTGTTGTTTTTCCCAATCCTGGAGGACCGTGTAACAATACATGATCCAATGCTTCTTCTCGAAGTTTGGCGGCTTCTATAAATATCTTTAGATTCTCCACTAACTGCTTCTGACCTGTAAAGTCATCTAGCATTTTTGGTCTGAGTGCTTTCTCTACTGCCTTTTCAGTAGAATCAAGCTGCTCATCAGTAGGATCTAAGTTTGGATTCATCATTTTATTTTGATTTATTGGTCTCTAATGTACAACAATTTGTTGGAAACAAAAAAGCAAATGACGGGCTAGTCATTTGCTTTTTTATAGTATTGCTTAAATCTTAATAGCAATTATTATTGCTTCACAATTTTACCGCTTTGTATTTCATTCTCTGATAGTAAGGTATAGTTATAGACTCCTTTGGCTAAGTGGCGAATATCTATATTTTGATAATTGAGAATAATTTTACTCATCAATATTCTCCCCTGGATATCGATCAGTCTGAATTCCATAGGTTGTTCCGTGTTCGTTGGAGCTATCTGTATGAAATCTGTAGTCGGATTAGGGAAGATTTTGACCAGATTAGTAGTCTGTAGGTAGTTGATAGCCACCGTAGATTGATAATAATGTGTATAATTGAATTGATAGTTGAAACTCCAAGCGTTATTGGTGGTATCCCATCCATATCCTGTGCGTTCAACAGTGTTGTCATTGGCATCTTTTACAAAAGTAATCTTATTACTTCCTATCCACTGATTATTAACATCATCCCAAGTGTAATAGCTATTAGTAGTGGTGTTAGCAATGGTACTATAGGTGTTTTTTGAGGATTCTTTCCACTGATTGGTATTTAAATCCCAGACATAAAAAATTCGTTCAGTAATAATATTATTATTAGCAAATGTTCTTGTTGTTTTTTTATCTTCTTGCCATTGATTACTGGTAAAGTTCCAGGCATATTTTATTTCTTGAATTTGATTGTTATTGGTGTCATATGTAAAATCTTCCTTTTTATATCTATCCCACTGATTGGTATTACTATTCCAGTTGTAACTAATTTCCTGAGTTTGATTATTATTAAAGTCGAAAGTGAAATCTTTCTTTATATCCTCTACCCATTGGTTATTAGTCACATCCCATGTATAACTGATTTCCTGAGTTTGATTATTATTAAAGTCGAAAATAAAGTCACTCTTTGTACTTTCCTCCCATTGATTATTATTTACATCCCAATTGTAAAAAAATCTTTGAGTTTGGTTGTTGTTATTGTCGAAAAGGTTGTCATATTTCCAATCTTCTAGCCATTGATTGGTTGTTGTATTCCAACTGTAGCTTATGGTTTGTGTTGTGTTATCGTTTGAATCAAAAGACCAGCTTAATTTATATGTCCCAGTCCATTGGTTATTGGTAGTGTTCCATGTGTAGCGGCTTTCTTGAGTTTTATTGTTATTGGAGTCAAAAGTGAAGTCCTTCTTTTGAGAGCCAACCCACTGATTGGTATTACTATTCCAGTTGTAACTAATTTCCTGAGTTGGGTTACTATTAGCATCAAGGGTATGTTCTACCTTGTATGTACCTAGCCACAGGCTAGAAGGTAAGTCCCAATCATAGTATATAATTTGGGTTAAATTATTATTAACATCATAGTTAGATACTGATTTTGAACTCTTTACCCAGATATTACTTATGGTGTCCCATGAATGATGTTCTTGTTGAATAGTGTTGTCATTTGTATCGTAACTATAGATTGTTTTACTAGCCTTTTTACAGCTTCCTGCTTGTTCATTCTGTACACACAGGATCGTACTATCAATAAGCTGCCCACTAGCATTTTTATAGTTTTGGATAATTGGAGTTGACTGTGAGGTAGATGTCGTGTTGGTTGACTGTGCGACTAAATGAAGATGAATTAATAGGAATCCTACTAAAAAAAATAAAATTTTGTTCATTGTAAATAAAATTTGGATTAATAATTAGTCTCTAATGTACAACAATTTGTTGTATAAAAACAAAAAAGATGCCTTCCAAAGCAAATACCATTTTAGGTGCAGTCAAAATTAAGCATATTTTTTTTCATGTAAAGTGTTGACTGTTAGAGTGTTATTTAATTTAAGATGTTTTTGTTTATCTTTTTAGTTTAATGTGTTAAACAAAAATGAATTTAGAGCTGTTCTATAGACGTAATTTAATTTGAATGGAATGCTTTGGAGATGCGAAGATTAGTATCAAGGGTACTATAGGTCACAAAAATTACCAGTTAATAATATATCAAGAGTAAATATTTCCCTTGTATGGGAGAATTTTGCTTCAAGTTTAGATTAGAGTCACTATTATTGTAAATAGGATGATGTTGTCTGAAGAATAATTTGAAAGAGCTTTGCGGCTTATCGCAGAGCTCTTTTTTTTGTGGAATATATGAAAGAAAGAAAGAATAGGAATTAAATACTCGGGTGCTATAAAGTGTGAAAATTGAGGTGTAGTTGATATAGGTTTGCCGCTTTGGTGGATAAAATGTATTTTTGTGCGTTCTTAATGAAGAATAAAATTTCTCAAACAACTTCTATCTCATTTTATGAAAATACTATTACTTGTCGCTTGTATTGCCTTCTGTGCTATCGCTTGTCAACCAGAGAAGCCAACTACTCTACCTGCCGAAAAGGCTATTAGCGTACTCAAAAAAGGAAGCTGGCATGCAGAACTTAGAGGAGATTCTATGACTCTAGATACGACCATCTCGATTCCATTTCAGTTAGAAGTAGTCTCAGATGAGAAAGTTATTATTCAGAATGGGAAAGAAGAGATTGAAATTACTGCTATTAAAATAAATGGCAATCAAGTGGAGATGGTTTTGCCTGTATTTGGTTCTATCTTGACATTTGATACTCAAGAAAATACATGGAAAGGCAAATGGGAAAATACGCACAAAAAAGACTATACGTTATTTTTTGAAGCAAAACACCACTCGCTACGTGCGGGATCTACTCCCAAGCCCAATACTGCTATTCTACCTAATAGATGGAAAGTAACTTTCAGCCCAGATACAGAGGATGCTTATCCTGCCATTGGTTTGTTTGAAACAACTGCTGATGGACAAGCGACAGGAACTTTTATGACAGAAACAGGTGATTACCGTTATTTGGCAGGGACTTTTGATGGTAAGGTATTGGAGTTGTCCTGTTTTGATGGAGCACACGCTTTCTTGTTTCGTGCTACATTAGATACTGAGGGCAATTTGAATGGAACATTTTACTCTGGTAAGCATTGGGAAGAACAATGGATAGGTACTCCTGATGAAGATTTTCAGCTCGCAGAAATGGATAAATTGACTTATCTAAAAGAAGGATACGATAAGATTGCCTTCCGATTACCGAATACTGAAGGAGATACCATTTCCTTAGAAGATAGTATGTTTGTTGGCAAGCCTATTATTGTACAGATAGTAGGTACTTGGTGTCCAAACTGTATGGATGAGACTCGCTTTTTGGTTGATATGTATGATCAATATCACGAACAGGGTTTGGAGATTGTTGCCCTTGACTTTGAAATCATAGATACTTGGCAGAACTTCAAAGAGAGTGCTCAACGTATGCAAAAAGATCTAGGAGTCCCTTATCCAATTTTGTATGGTGGTTATGCCAATAAAACAAAGGCTGCCGCGACCTTACCAATGCTTAATCATATTATGTCTTATCCTACTTCTATTTTCATAGACAAAACAGGAAAAGTGAAAGCTATACATACTGGATTTTCTGGACCTAGTACAGGGATTGTATACGATAAATACGTAGCACATACTAGACAGCTTATTGAAGAAATGGTTCAGTAGATGAAATTATATGACTATTGTGTTGAATAACTAATTTTACATATGTTCTTAAATGAAAATAACAAAAAAATCTTACTTCAAAAACCCAATAGAAGATAAGAAAAAATTTCAAGATTGGGTTATTAGACTGGAGCGAGCAAATGGTTATACCTATGAGAAAAAAGTTATAGAAACAAGTTTAGGTAGAACGCAAGTGTATGGTTTTAATACGACTAACGAAGAGCTTGAAACATTAGTTATATTTCCTGGATTTAGAACTACAAGTTTGATTTGGGATTTGGACAGAGGTTTATCCTCTTTAGCGAACAAGATGAGAGTTTTCTTAATAGAAACAAATGGACAGCCTAATCTGAGTGAAGGGAATAGCCCTAGTATCAAATCGCTAGCTTATGGAGAATGGGGAGCAGAGGTTTTTGACCAATTAGAACTACAGTCTGCTTATATAGCTGGAGCATCTTTTGGTGGATTAGTTTGTATGAAAATAGCCTTGGTTATTCCTAATCGCATCAAAGGAGCTTTTTTATTAAATCCAGGGTGTTTTAGATTCATCTCGCTGGGAGCAAAGAACTTATATTACACCTTGTTACCTGTTATTAGCCAGACGAGAGCAAATATCAAAACATTCTTAGAGCAGATTATTTTTTGTAAACCTAATCATAAAATTTCTTCGAAAGCAGAGGAGTTATTGATTGACTATCTCGAATTAGCGATTAAGCAATACAAAGATAATACGGAAAAACCCTATTATATGGGAAACCAGCTCAACGATATAAAGGTAAAAACTTATTTGCTAGTAGGAAACAAAGATATTCTGATTCCTTATCAGAAATCTGTTAGTAGAGCTAAAAAGCATTTAGACAAAGCTCTTCAAGCAGTCAAAGTATTTGAAAATGTAGCTCATGGCAACGAGTGTCATACTCCTTGTTTAGAATACATAGAAAAAATTATATTAGAGCAGAAGTAGAAATACTTTTAACTGATTTTGAGCCCAAACTATTTAGTGGTGTTTTAGAAGCAGTTAAACAAGCCCTAAATAAGTAAGTTATTTTCACTTCCCCTCAAAAACAACACCCTTTTTACGATTGAAAAAAAAATTAAATAGAGAAATTCTCGTTTTAGCGATACCTAATATTATTAGCAATATTTCGGTACCATTAATCAGTTCGGTTGATACGGCCTTGATGGGCAATAGCTCTAAAGAACAACTTGCAGCTATTGGGGTAGGAGGTATGTTATTCAATTTTTTATACTGGAATTTTGGTTTTTTGAGGATGGGTACTACTGGAATGACAGCACAGGCCTATGGAGCAGGGGAAAGGGTATCACAGGTGTACCATTTAGGACGAGCATTGTTGTTAGCGATTGTATTTGGTAGTTTACTGTGGGCTTTTCAATTACCTTTACAGCGTTTAGGGTTTTATTTGATGAATGTTGAAGCTGTCCAACAGCCTATGGTTGGAGCTTATTTTGAAATAAGAATAATGGCAGCACCTCTAACATTATCGTTGATGGCAATGATGGGGTGGTTTTTTGGAATGCAAAATGCTTACTTTCCACTATTTTTGACCATCATAATCAATATTGCGAATATTTTCTTTAGTAGTTTATTTGTGATAGGTTACGATATGGGAATAGCAGGAGTCGCTTGGGGAACTGTGATTGCACAAGGGGTAGGGGTGCTGGGAGCATTTGTGTTATTCTTAGTACGGTATTGTGGATTAATCAGATTATTTGATCGGATTGCATTTTGGAGCAAACGTGCTTTTAGAGGTTTTTTTGAAATAAATAGCGATATATTTTTAAGAACTTTTTGTTTGACAATTGCTTTTGGATTTTTTTATAGCCAATCTGGAGCGGTGAGTTTAGAACTATTGGCAATCAATACAATATTACTACAGTTTTTGAACTGGATGTCTTTTGGGGTAGATGGTTTTGCTTATGCTGCAGAAAGCTTGGTGGGAAAGTACAAAGGCAAAAAAGATAGGGTGTCATTGTCTCTAGTTATACAGCAGAGTATGTATTGGGGAATGGGATTAGCTCTATTATATAGTATAGTCTATTTGGTAGGAGGGGAGTTATTATTAGGGATTTTTACAGATGAAGCACCACTGATAGATGCTGCTCAGAGTTACCTTTGGTGGATGGTACTTTTGCCAATCATCGGTACTCCTTGTTATATCTGGGATGGGATTTTTGTAGGGCTGACGGCTTCTAAATCGATGCGAAATAGTATGTTTGTGGCACTTATTGCGTATTTTGGGGTTTATTACGGAGTAGGTTCCTATTGGAATAGTGAAAAAGAAGTAGCAAATCTACTTTGGTTAGCAATGTTAATGTTTCTGGCTGTGAGAGGATTTGTTCAGTATTGGATGTATCGAGCAAATGGGCTAGATATCAAATAAGTAGATAATAATGAGAGCGAAAAAATCATATGGGCAACATTTTTTGAAGGAAGAAAGTATTGCTAAAAAAATAGCAAATAGTCTTATCCTGAAAGATTCTTATGAAGGTATATTGGAAGTAGGACCAGGTATGGGAATGTTGACCAAATATTTATTGGAGTATGCTCATCATACTTTCAAGGTAGTAGAAGCAGATGGAGATATGGTGGTTTATTTGCACCAAAACTACCCTACGCTTATTCCAAATATTGTTGCAGAAGATTTTCTGAAGGTGGATTTGTCGAGCTTATTTGAAGGACAGTATGCCTTGATTGGTAACTTCCCATACAATATTTCTTCTCAAATACTATTTCGATTATTAGAAAACAGAACAGATATACCAGAAATGGTAGGCATGTTCCAAAAAGAAGTCGCAGAGCGAGTAGTAGCTAAACCTAATACCAAAGCATATGGTATTTTGAGTGTGTTGCTACAGGCGTACTTTAAAACAGAATATCTGTTTACAGTTAAGGCAGGAAGCTTCAATCCTCCTCCAAAGGTTCAGTCAGCAGTAATCCGATTGACCAGAAAGAAAGACTATGAAAAACTAGGGTGTGATGATCGTTTATTCAAAACAATTGTCAAAACAGCTTTTGGGATGCGAAGAAAAATGTTGAGGAATACGATGAAACCTTTTTTGCCAAAAGAATTATTATTTTCAGATAAATTCTTTGAAAAGCGACCAGATAGTCTTATATTAGAGGAATACGTCAAACTAACAAACTTAGTTTCTGAACATAAATAGTTTCCCCAACTATTATTATTTATTTCCTATTCTGTATTTTACAATTATACAAACTAGTCTAGTACTAATACTTTAATATATTTGTTCTTTAGTAATTTTCACTTATACAATTTACTATAGAATGAAGCACGTGCATAAAGTATTGGTAACAGATAATGTCCACCCTCTTCTTATAGAAGGACTAACTCAGGCAGGTTATTCTTGTGATTATCATCCCAAGATAGATCTAGACACAGTCCGTTCTATGATCTCTTCCTACCATGGTATTATTATCAATAGCAAAATAATCATTGATAAAGCATTCTTGGATACGGCATCACAGCTCACATTTGTGGCTAGATTAGGTTCTGGGCTCGAAATCATTGATTTGGAGTATGCAGCACTTAAAAAAGTTCGTGTTCTTAGGGCTCCTGATGGCAATTGTGATGCAGTAGCAGAACAGGCTCTTGGAATGTTATTGGCCTTAGCGAATAATTTGCGACAGGCAGACCAGCAGGTTCGCCAAAAGATATGGGAGCGTGAAGCCAACCGAGGTTGGGAATTGAAAGGCAAAACTATTGGAATTATTGGATTTGGTTATACAGGTGAGGCTCTAGCGAAACGTTTAGCAGGGTTTGATATGAAGGTATTGGTATATGATAAGTATAAAAAAAATTATGCAACGCATTTACCCCATGTAGAAGAAGTAGAAATGCCTTCTATTTTTGAACAAGCAGATATTGTTAGCTTTCATCTTCCCCTAACTCCTGAAACAATAGGACTCGCTAATAAAATGTATTGGCAAAAATTTAATAAAAAGATTGTTGTTGTCAATACTGCTAGAGGAGCAGTGATTCCAACAAGTGATTTATTGGCAGGATTAGATGAACGTAAAATATTGGGAGCCTGTTTGGATGTTTTTGAGAATGAAAAGCCAAATCGCTATTCAGAAAAAGAAAAGAAGCAGTACGAAAATTTATTTATTCGTCCGAATGTAATCTTGACACCACACATAGCAGGATGGACAAAAGAATCCAAACAGCGTTTGGCTCAATTGCTTTTACACCGAATTTTGAACCAATAGGTTTGGATTTATCAATATTTGATGATACTTTTGTCTGTTTCCAACCTTAAGGTAATCTTACGAGATGAATACAATTAATTAACTTTAGATAGGTTTTTTTAGACTTAATTGGTTGATATTCATTTGTTTGTGTGTTTAAGCCCTTTGTTTGGTTGATTAATAAGATTTTTTAAAAAAATAACATTATGCTAACAAATTAAAGTACCTTCATAAGTACATTGAGGCGATTTTAGCAGATGTTTTACACTTAATTATACACGTTTATTTTTTAACTTTTATAAAGTTTATATGGTTATGGTTCGTTACATTATACTACTTACACTGTTGTTTTTGGGGGGCAATACCTTGCTTGCTCAGACTACAGGTAGTTTGCAAGGGAAGGTCATTGACACCGGATTAGACGAAGGACTCCCATTTGCAAACGTAGTGCTAGAAAAAGAAGGTACCCAGATAACTGGTACACAGACCGACTTTGATGGTAACTACAACTTCTCTAATATAGAGGCCGGTACTTATGATTTACTAGTTTCGTATGTAGGGTTTCCTACTGTCAAAACGGAAGGAGTCGTACTAAGGGTTGGTCAAGTCGTTCGTTTCGATGTTGAAATGGAAGAAGGTATGGCCGCACTTACCGATAGTTTAGGTAATTCTACAGAAATTATTGTTCAGGGATACCGTATCCCATTGATTGAACAAGGTCAGACTTCTGGTGGACAAACATTAGGTGCAGAAGATATCAAAAACTTGGCTACACGTAGTGTAACAAGTATCGCAGCTACTACTGCTGGGGTGAGTCAGCAAGATGAAGGAGAAGCCGTGAATACTAATGGTAGTCGTTCTTCTAGTAATGATGTCTACATTGATGGTGTTCGTGTAGTTGGTAATTTTGGATTACCAGAGACAGAAATTGATCAAGTACAGATTATCACTTCTGGTGTACCAGCAGAGTTCGGTGATGTTACTGGTTCGATTACGAATATTATTACAAAAGGACCTTCTTCGGAGTTAACAGGAGGAGTACAATTAGAAACTTCTCAGTTTTTAGATGCATTCGAAGCAAATCGTGTAGATGCGTATTTTGCAGGTCCAATTATCGCGAAGCCATTGTTGAACTCTTTGGGAGATACCCTTAAGAAAGATGGTAAAGTGAAAAAATCAACTATTTTGGGATATCGTTTTGCAGGTGTATTTGCTACTACAGCAGACGACAGACCATCTGCTTTGCCTACACAGAGATTGAAGCAATCTTCTTTAGATTACATTTTGGCAAACCCATTGGTTCAGAATCCAAGTGGAAGTGGACGTATTTTCTCTACTGATTTCTTATCAGAAGATGATTTAGAGTCAACATCAGTGAGACCTAATGCTCGTACTTCTTATGGTTTATTCAATGCAAAATTTGATTATAAGCCATCACAAGATTTCTACTTTGTAGTAGGAGGTCAAGCTCAGTTCAACTGGGGGACAGCTGATAATGTAGAGGATAGACTATATAACTTTAATTATAATCCTGAATTTAAGTCTAACACATGGCGTGTATCAGGACGTTTCCGTCATACGGTAAGTTCTACGGTACCTGGAGGAGATGATGAAGAGGAAGAATCAGCAGATTCTAACCGTATGCAGCCGATTTTCCAAAACTTTAGTTATGAGTTGCAAGGAGATTATACACAAACTAACTTTATTCAAGAAGATCCTCGCTATGGCGATAGATTTTGGGAATATGGTTATGTAGGTAAATTCTACGAGAGTCGTCGCCCAGTGATTGGAGCAGTAGATTCTAATTATATTACCAATACAGTTGGAGATACTGTAGGAGTAGAGGTAGAGAATGGACATGCTTCTTACAATAATGCATTTGACTATTATGAAGCTAATAGAGATATTAATCCAGGGTTAGCAGCTTACAATGATTTGATTCCTTCTTTTGACAGAAGAGGTGATTTAGATTTTAATAACTTTAATCCAGATGCACCTACTTCTATTTTAGAAATGGAAATGGTAAATGGATTAAATACAGGAGCAAGAAATGATGTTAATGGTTTGTTTAGTGCACCACACTTGACAAACGGAGCTAACTATGCAAAAAGTAACTCAGAGCAGATTAGAGCTAACGTAAAAGCTAACTTTGATTTGGTAATGGGGCAAAAAACAGGAAATACACTAAGACACTCTATTCAATTAGGGGGAACATTTGAGCAACGTATTCAGCGTTCTTATAGCTTAAGTCCATTCAGTTTATGGAACTTAGCTTACCAAACTACAAATAACCACATTTCAAACGCAACAGATTTGACTCGTCCTACTGGTGAGACTTACTATGATCCATTCAGACAACGTCAGTTTGATTTATATGAGTCATTGATTCGCGAAGATGATGAAGGAAACGAAGTAGAGCAATCTGTATTTGCAGAGAACCTACGTAATGCACTAGGTTTAGATAAGCGTGATTGGGTATCAGTACACGAAATTGATCCAGACCAAATGAAATTGGAGTGGTTTGAAGCTGGTACGTTGATTACTGGTCGTCAGAGAGTAATGAATTACTATGGATATGATTATTTAGGAAATGCAACAGGTACAGATATTAACTTTTTAGAGTTTTTCAATGCAACTACTAGTGTAAACGGTAGAGAAATTAAAACACGTCCTATTTCTCCGAACAAACCAATTTATGCAGCAGGGTATATCCAAGATAAGTTTACTTATAAAGATATCATCTGTAACATTGGTGTTCGTTTTGATAGCTATGATGCTAATACACAAGTATTGAAAGATCCATATTCTATAGTAGGATACGAAACAGCAGGTGAGTTTACAAGTACAAGTTCTTTGTATTCTTTAGGTAATACACCAGATTTTAATCTACCAGAAAATATTGATGATGACTTTGCAGTTTATGTCAGTGATAACAATAGCGATGCAAACGTAGTAGGTTATAGAGATCCAGCAACAGAGCAATGGTACAACAGAGAAGGTATTCCTGTTAATACACCATCTGAATTAGGATCTACTATTGTACCAGCACTAAAAGGATTTGGTACAGCACAAGTAAGCCCACAAGGAGAAGATTATGATCCTACGGCTGCTTTCCGTGATTTTACACCTACTTTGATTGTTATGCCTCGTATTGCATTCTCTTTCCCTATTTCGAAAGATGCAAACTTCTATGCTAACTATGATGTACTATCTCAGCGTCCTGCAGCAGGAGCTTTGGCTACACCATTGACATACTTTAACTTTACAGAATTAGCAACTTCTAGTACTAGTGCTAGATTTATACCAAATGCTAACTTGAGACCACAACGTACGGTTAACTACGAAGTAGGATTCCAACAGAAATTAACCAAGTTCTCTAAATTCAAAGTATCTATCCTTTATCGTGAAGAGAGAGATTTGATTCAGGTAAGACAGTTTATCAATGCTTACCCTATTACATATAGCTCTTATGGGAATGATGATTTTGCAACAACAAAAGCATTCAAGTTAGAATATGATATGCGTGAGAATAAGAACTTACGTATTTTAGCAAACTACACATTAGCATTCTCTGAAGGTACTGGTTCTAGTCCAACTTCTTCTGTAGGGGTTGCTGCACAAGAATTGAAATATGTATTCCCATTAAACTTTGATCAGCGTCATACTTTCTATGTGATGTTGGATTATAGATATAAGAGTGGTGATAAATATACAGGACCAAAAATTGGTAAAGTAGACGTATTAGAAAATACAGGAATCAACTTAGCATTCAATGCTAACTCTGGTCGTCCATATACACGTAAAGAAATACCTGGTGGTATTGGTACTAGTTTCCCAGATCGTATTACAGATGGTAGTGTGAATGGAGCTCGTCTTCCTTGGAACTTCCGTGTTGATTTGAGATTAGACAAAGACTTTACTATCGGTAAAAACTCTACTAAGCCAATTCGTGTGAATGTATACTTACGTATTCAGAACATATTAAACACACAGAATTTCTTAGCAGTATACTCTACGACAGGTTCTCCTATTGATGATGGATTCTTAACAGCAGCAGGTAGTCCAGGTCCTGGGTTTGCAGCTACTCAACCAGCTTCTTATGAGACATTATATAATATTCGTATGGAAAATCCATATAATATTTCTCGTCCAAGAAGAATATTCCTAGGAGCAAGATTTAGTTTCTAATTATAAATGAACAAATAGAAAAAGTAGTCCCAACTATGTTGGGACTACATATCTAACAAAATAAATAATTATTAAAAGATGAATAAACTAAGCTATCTGTCAATCATCTTAATCAGTACGGTACTCCTTCCGTTTGGAATGCAAGCTAGAGAGTTTGTAGGAGATCAAAATGCACCGAAACCAACGAACAACAATACTAGTTCTTTTCGTGCAGACTGTACTGAAGCAAGGTCAGAAACAGAATTAAACATCAATAATGTACGTGCTCGATTACGTTCAGGAGGTGATATGTGGTGGGATGGTCAACAAGCTCGATATATCGTTCCTAATGTAGATCCAGCTTCTGGTGAACCAGAAATATCATCCTTATTCTCTGGGGCAATTTGGTTAGGAGCTTATGATGGTGGAGATAACCTGATATTAGCGGCTCAGACCTATAGAAGCTCTGGTAATGATTACTGGACTGGACCTCTCGATCCAACTACAGGTACTGTAGAACCAATTGATTGTGAGAGATGGGATAAACACTTTACTGTATTAGGAGCAGATATAGATGCTTTGAGGGCGGATTTTTTAGATCCACTTAGTCCAGGTGTCGATAATGTACCTTCTAGAGGACTTTTAGGCTGGCCAGGAAGAGGTAATCCTAATTTTGCCGCTATTCATGGTTTTCCTATTGAGCAGTACAATCAGGATTTAGCTCCTTTTGTAGATGCGAATAATGACTTGATCTATAACCCATATGATGGTGATCACCCAGTGATAGAGGTAACAGGTTGTCCTCAAAATGACTATAATCAACCGGTATACGCTGACCAAATGATTTGGTGGGTATACAATGATAATGGTAACTTACACACACAAACAAATGGTCTACCAATGAAGATGGAAGTTCAAGTAACTTCTTTCGGATATAGTACAACAGATGCAGTCAATAATATGACTTTTTATCGTTATAAGTTGTTGAACAGAAATGCATTACAGTTGAAGGAGACTTATTTTGCATTGTGGTCTGACCCAGATTTAGGTTGTGCAAACGATGATTACATTGGTTGTGATACGACTACAGGTATGGGATATGTTTATAATGAGGATGCCAATGACGATAATCCTTGTGGTACACAAGGATCTCCAGGTTATGGAACTGATATTCCAGCATTAGGAGTAGATTACTTTAAAGGTCCTTTGGATTCTGCTGGTAATCAAATCGGTTTGTCTTCTTTCCAATATCATGAAAATAATAATACACCTTTGGGTGATCCATCTTCAGCTATCGGTTACTATCGTTTGATGTCAGGTTTCTGGCCAAATGAAACACCTATTACTGCTGGTGGGACAGGATATGATCCTGGTAATACAAGTGGAACACCAACTAACTTTGTATTTCCTTCTTTCCCTGACGAAACTGGACCAAATGCTTGGTCTATGTGTAGTGAGAACTTAGCGACGGGAGATAGAAGATTCATTCACACTTCTGGACCTTTTGTATTGGAGCCAGGAAGAACAAACGAAATGATCTCAGGAGTAGTTTGGGTACCAAGTATACCAGATTATCCATGTCCTAGTTTGAAGCCTTTGGTGGCAGCAGATGTATTTGCTCAGAATTTATTTGATGATTGTTTCAAAATTACAGATGGTCCTGATGCTCCATTTATGGATGTAGTAGAATTGAACCAAGAATTAGTTTTGAATCTTAGTTATACTCCAGGTCAGAACAACTTTGAATTGAAATATGAAGAATCTCCTTCAGAATTGACTACAGCAGCAATTCAGTTTCCTGGCGTTGATACGACCTACAATTTCCAAGGGTACTTGATTTATCAAGTAAACGATCCTAACC
>CAYOJF010000016.1:0-16525 GCA_964404215.1 uncultured Aureispira sp.
TTGAAGGTGATTGGAATATCAATAATGCAGTTGAAAAAACACTAGAGACTGTATAGTATATAAATCCCCCCAACCCACTCAACAAACAAACAAACAAACAAACAAACAAACAAACAAACAAAGATTAAACTATGAAAAACACAAAAATTGCAGTGCTAGCAGCACTATTGGGAGCGTCTACTTTTATGAGCTGTACTAAAACAGATGTACAAGAAACTGGAAGTCTAAATCTAAATATTACAGGATTGGAAGATTTAGGAAGTGATTATGCCTACGAAGGCTGGATCATGGTAGATGGAGCACCTGTTTCTGCAGGTATATTTGATGTAGATGCAAACGGTAATTTGTCAACCAACAGCTTTGAGATTGATAAAGAACAGTTAGAAAAAGCCACTGCTTATATCCTAACTATAGAGCCTAGTCCAGATAGTGATCCTAGCCCAAGTGATGTACACATACTAGCAGGAGATTTCACCAATAATAGTGCTAGCCTTTGGGTCAAACACAGTGCTGCTATTGGTAGTGATTTGAGTACTGCTACAGGTGATTACATCTTAGCTACTCCTACTGACGGAACAAATGGTACTGACGAAAATAGTGGTGTTTGGTGGTTAAACAATAGCAGTGGTTCAGCTGTAGCTGGCTTGTCTCTTCCTGCACTTCCTGCTGGTTGGGAATACGAAGGATGGGCTGTTATTAACGGAACACCAGTTTCTACAGGAAAATTCACTAGTGTATCAGGTGCAGATTTAGCGGCTCCATATAGTGGAACAACTGCTGGACCAGCTTTCCCAGGAGAAGATTTATTAACTAATGCTCCTAGCGGATTGAATTTCCCTACTGATTTGGCAGGTCAAACAGTAGTAATCTCTATTGAGCCTAGTCCAGATAATAGTGCAGCACCATTTTTATTAAAACCATTGGTTGGCGAAGTACCAGCTACTGCAACAGACCATACGGTGTATAGCATGGCTAATAATGCTGCTGGATCTAATCCAACAGGAACCGTTACGAAGTAATATACTGATAATAAGTAATAATACGATTGGGTTTTTGATTTGAATAATTGTTCGATGAAAAGAGTTTGTTTCCATTTTTATGGAAACAGCTCTTTTTTGTTTATATTTATTTGAAACAATATATTTTATGCGATACCCTATTTTTCACCTAATCCTTATTTGCTTTTTCATTAGCTGTAGCAATGACACTATCCCCTCTTCTACACTAAAAACAGATATCAAGCTCATCCAGAATGGTGATATTATCTTTCAAGAATCTCAGAGTAGTTTGAGCGAGATGATTCAGTTTGCAACCAAATCAAGATACAGCCATGTTGGAATTATCTATGAGCAAAACGGGAAACAGTTGGTTTATGAAGCCGTACAGCCAGTCAAAATCACACCACTAGCTCAGTGGATCAATAGAGGTAAGGATCAACATTATGTCGTCAAACGCCTCAAAAATGCCACTGATATTTTGACACCTACTGTACTTCAAAAAATGAAAAAAATCGGAGAAAAGCACATTGGTAAAGATTATGATGGATTTTTTGAATGGTCAGATAAAAAAATGTATTGTTCGGAGCTAGTTTGGAAAATTTATCAAGAAGGAGCGGGTATAGCAATTGGTCAACCACAACCTATTCGTGCTTTTGATCTCAATCATCCTACCATCAAAAACTTAATCCAAACACGTTATAAAGGTGTTATTCCAGAAGAAGAAAAAATTATTTCTCCTGCGGCTATGTTTGACTCGCCATTGCTAGTTAATATCAATTAAAATTATCATGAAAGCACTATCCAACCTAGAACAGCTTTTCTTTTCTACAGAAGAAAAAAATAGGCTTCTAGCACTTGAACTAGCGAAAGACGAAGGCATTCACCAAGAATTCATAGAGAACATATATAAGGCTTTAGAAGAAATTCCTGAATTTCCAATTAGGTGTCTTTGGTATATAAAAAATGAATATGAAGATCAAAACCGTAAACCACCAGAAGGTTTAGAACTGAAAGAAGTTTACATAAAATATTTTTTTGACAAGGTTCTTTCGCATGAAAAAGTTGACCTAACAAGAGAACATAATGCTATAAAAGTGTTTCCTAAAATTTTATTGAAATGCAAACACATTAAATACTTGTACTTAACTTCTAATGATATAGACACTATTCCTAATGATATAAGCGAACTTTCTGGTTTATTATCTTTATCTCTGGCCCATAATAAAAAACTAAATAAACTGCCAAAAGGAATGGGCAAACTAAAAAAATTAGAAAGTCTTTCCCTACAAGGAATCCATGATATTTTTCTGAATGGCCTATCTTACAATGATTTTAATCCTGACATACATCCACGTCCTATCTTATCAGATTGCATTCGTCAAATGACAAGCCTAAAGCATCTATATTTAGGTGATAATTGGATTGTTAGAATTCCAGAATGGATAGCTGAATTAAAGCATTTGGAAACCTTGTGTATCAAGACAAGCGATGGGGGCTACCCTTATCTATACATTCCGGATACTATTGTAGAATTATCATCTTTAGAAACATATGAAATCCGAACATTTACAACAACGATTCCAGCAGATATAAATAGATTACAAAAACTCAAAAAATTAGTGGTTACTAATGCTGACTTTATTCCTACAAGTATTAAATATCTTAAAAAATTGAAATCTCTAGACTTGAGTTATTTTGACAATGATTTAGCTTGCCACTTAGAAGGTTATTCTACAATAGAAGAACTATATGATCCATTAGAAGAAAAATCCTACATACCTAAAAATAAATCACGTATAGAAGTTTATGGCTGGCAATGGCTCAAAGAAATGACGTGGTTACAAGAATTTACTTTTGTTCATATCGAACCTTATGCTTTTACTGATTTAGAAAAAGAAGAACTTACCTTAGCCCTCCCCCATTGTCATTTTATTTTTCAAGAATAATCAACCTATGGATTTTGTTGCAATAGATTTTGAGACTGCTACTTTTGACAAAAGTTCCGCCTGTGCGATTGGTATCGTAACAGTAGAGAATTCAATTATAGTAGAGGAATATTATACCCTTATTCGCCCTCCTCATAACCAATACTTTTGGCGAAATATCCAAGTACATGGTATTCAGCCGCATGAGACAGAACATGAAGCAGATTTTGATTTTTTGTTTCCTGAAATATACAATCGACTAGAAGGGCGTACACTAGTTGCACACAACGAATCTTTTGATAGAAATGTACTGAAGGGGACTATGGCTTACTATGGCTTAGATTATGATGCACATCAACTCCCCTTTCGCTGGGAATGCACTTGCAAAATTTATCGGCGGAAGGGATACAAACCCGCTTCGCTCAATGCTTGTTGTTCACGGAAAGGAATTGAGCTCAATCATCACCATGCTTTGTCTGATGCTATTGGCTGTGCAAAACTATACTTGATGCAGTAGATTTGAAGTAGATGGACTGAAACAGTAGCAAGTAGTGAGTAGTAAGATTTTTATAGGAGAGTGATACCTACAATAGGAAAATGCCAATTGTACAAGATACAATTGGCATTTCTATTATTTCCAAAGATTTACTTTGGATTCTAAATCAATCCTTCTGCTGCTAGATAGCGTTCTGCATCTAAAGCAGCCATACAACCTGTACCTGCTGCCGTTACTGCTTGACGATAATCTTTATCCTGAGCATCGCCACTAGCAAAGACACCAGCTATATTTGTTTTAGTACTACCTGCTTTAGTAATCAAATAGCCTGTCTCGTCCATATCCAACCAATCATTGAAAATTTTAGTATTAGGAACATGTCCAATCGCTACAAACACTCCCCATAAATCAATATTTTGGGTGTCCTTTGATTGATTATTCACAATACGTACACCTGTCACACCTTGATCATCTCCCAAAATTTCTTCAATTTCAGTATTCCAATAGATCTGAATTTTATCATTATTCAAGACACGTTCTTGCATAATTTTGGAGGCACGCATTTCGTCTCTACGAACAAACATATGCACTTTTGGGCATAATTTAGATAAGTAAGAAGCTTCTTCACAAGCACTATCTCCTGCTCCAACTATAGCTACTTCTTTGCCTCTATAGAAAAAACCATCACAAACAGCACAAGCAGATACACCACGATTAGCATATTTTTTTTCTGATTCGAGCCCCAACCATCTAGCAGAAGCTCCAGTAGCGATAATAACTGAATCAGCATGGATTTCTTCCCCTGCATCAGTCCACAATTTATGTGGTTTAGCAGAAAAATCTACTTTTTCGATCATAACTCCTGTATTGATTTCAGTATCAAAACGAGCTGCTTGATTTTTAAGATCTTCCATCATCTGAGGTCCCATTACACCTTCTGGATAACCAGGGAAGTTTTCCACATCAGTGGTAATCATCAATTGTCCTCCAGGTTCTCTTCCTGTATAAAGTACAGGTTTCATATTAGCTCTAGCTGCATAAATAGCTGCGGTATAGCCTGCTGGACCAGACCCTATGATGACGCATTTTTCTTTTCTTGCCATGATTTTTTATTACATTTTTGTGTTCGAGTAGACAAATTTAGTAAATTATTACCTTCACACTCAATATTTATTCGGTATTGTAAATACAAATTATATTTAGTTGTTCACTTCTGATAGTAAGAATAACAGAAAACTAACAGTTAGAGTCTATTTCTAATTATATTTTTTAATTCATTGAACATGCTCTTAGGCACTTGTCAGTCGCCTAATCACCTCTGCGGCCATTGTCATCCCAAACATAGCTGGCATATAAGCGATAGTCCCATAAAAAGATTTTTTATAGTTAGTCCCATCTGTTATTTGAAGGGAATCTGCTAATTGAATTTCATCAGAATAAACCGTCAAAACACGTTCTTTAACACCTTTTTTCTTAAGCATTTTCCGAATTTGTTGAGCGAATTTACACTCCTTTGTCTTACTAATATCTGCTATCTTGATTCGAGAGGGATCTAGTTTTCCTCCTGCTCCCATCGAAGAAATAAAAGGACACTTCATTCTACGGAGTGTCAAAATAAGACTCAACTTAGGTGAAATACTGTCAATACAATCCAAGACAAAATCAAATTGTTGCTGAACAAGCAAATCGTACATGGCTTCTGGGGTCATAAACTGCTCATGCACTTCAATTTTAAGCTGAGGATTAATGTCTAAAAACCGCTCTTTTAGCACGGCTGCTTTTTGTAGTCCAGCTGTGGAGTCCAACGCTTGCAGTTGTCTGTTCTTATTGGTGGGGTCAATGTCATCTCCATCAATAATAGTGATTCGCCCAATGCCTGAACGAACCATTGTCTCTGCCGCATAACTTCCTACACCTCCTAATCCAACCACCAATACATTTGCTTGATTCAATTTTTGAAGGGACGTGGCACCTATTAGTAGCTCTGTCCGCTCTAACCAATTACTCATTTTCCAAAAAAAGTTTTTGCATTACTAATCAATTGTTTTTGCAACTGTTCTAAAGACATATTTAGATTAGCTGCTGCTTGCAAATATAAGTTTTCTATGTTAGTATTTGGCATACTATCCGTCTCCAAAAAAAATCTATCCTTCGGCAGTCCATTGATCAAAGTCACATATTGACTATCTATTTGTTTACGAGGCATTAGAGAGAGATAAAACCCTTCTTTTATCAATTCTTGAGCTAACCCTAATTTTCGGGCATAACCATGTATGCACCATTTTTTGATTCCAGGATACTCCTTTTTGATTTTGAACAATTCATCATAAGCTCGAACACAGTGAATAACAACAGGTATATCTCTATCTACTACCAGACCTAGTTGATTTCTAAAAATGACTTTTTGATGTTCTAAATCGACTCCCTTATATTTGTCCAAACCAATCTCGCCTAATCCTAAACATGCTGGTTTTGTTAGATAATCTACTAATTTATCTTCCTCTGTTTGACTCCAGATAGGAGTCACTTTCCAAGGGTGCTTTCCTATGGTGTAATAATCCGTTGTCAAATACTGCTCTTGCTCTAAATGACAAGAAACAATTTCTAACACATCTGCTCGGTCACTCCATTGTTGATTATGATTATGAAAATCAAGGTAGCTGATCGAATCAAAAATAGAAACCTCTTGCATTCAATATTATTTTTGTATTTGGAAAGACTGCACCCATACCCCTGCTGCATTCTGTACCCTACACCAGTACAGACCGTTTGCCAACAAATCAGTCCTAACAGTAGTAGCCGTAGCATAAATTTGCTCTTGATGTACAATCTGACCATTAGCGGCTACAATATCCAGTCTATAATCTGTTAACTCAGTTAGTTCGATCGTAATCTGGTTAGTAGCAGGATTAGGATATAGAGCAAAGACCTCTTGAGCCTCAATTTCCGTCAAATTAGTGTACAATATACTATTCGATGGCATCGACGTACAACTTCCTAGTTCTACAATAGTAGTATAGTTGCCATTTTGTGTCACCACTACAAACGAATCTGTCTCTCCTGTCAATATCGTTCCATCCAAATACCATTGATTACCTTCCCCAACATTCGAAAATAAAGTGTCGTTTGACTGGCTAATAATAGGATTATTATTCAATGAAATATAATCTACTCGAGCAACTTCAAAATCGAACTGCTGACGAGCTGTATCTGGCCAGTGATAGTGTGCTAAAAAACCAGTATCTCGTACAATGAATTGGTTTTGGATAATACAACTATAAGTACCAGTATCTGCAATAGATGGAGCCGCATTCGTATAGCTAGATTGTGTTGCTCCTTGTATGGCTATTCCATCCAGATACCATTGATAAGATAGGTTTGGGTGATTGGTTACACTAAACTGTAACGGAATAAGGCTATTGCTACAAATCGTATTTTGTGCAACTAAAGGAGTATCTGCTGCTGGATATTCAAATCGAGCGTGTACAGGCAAATGATCCGATGGATTAAATATCTCCCATACTTCATCGTCAATAGCACGTAATATCCAAATTTCGGTATACATATCCGTTGGAATCAAGTGATTTCGATCACTCCACAAGTGGTCTATAATACTAGAAGTATCACTAAAAACAGTTTTGGAGCTGTAAAAGCCTCTATGAGGTCCCATTACAGGATTTAGGGAATCTAATACTGCTGTATAATGAGCATTCTGAACACTAGTATTCATATCACCTCCTATAATAACGGCTTCATTGGCAGGAATATTTTGAGCCGCAATAAAATCTCGCTGCTCGCCAAACTGTTCTTTTTTGATCGCAATATCATTGGCATTTCCACCTGCTTCCATATGTGTCCCAAAAACATGATAATATTTACCTAATTTATTGATCTTAGCGTATTTCACCCCTTTAGCTGCCAAACAATCTCCAGAATTATTATCACAATTTCTATAATCATAATCAACGTCTGCCTCTATGGGCCACTTGCTATAAATCACTACCCCTCCGTTAGTAATCGCCTGCCCGCCATTGAGAATACTTGTTCGGTAAGGAAAGCCAGCTGCCTGCATAGCAGGTGTTAAGTGGTCATTGCGAGGACCTCCTTCAAAAGCTTCTTGATAAATGACTACATCTTCGGAAGGATCAATATATCGAGGGATTACATCTGCTCTATCATCTGCATCCAAAGATCCTACTGGTGGAGGCAAAAACTTAATATTATAACTGAGTACATTAAGTACATTAGGGTTCGATAGGTCTGCGGTATCAATCGTATATCGTGGACTATTGTCTTGTATAGCAAAAAGTATATCTCTGCTAAATGTTAAGTCATTGCCTGTTGGTCGATACTTGATGGTCATTGGGCGACCTGCCAATGTAATATTTTGACTATGGAATCCATCATTATCAAACCAGGCATCATCAAAACCAGCCCCACGAAGCGAATAGTCTAAACTAGAACCAATAAAATTGCCATCTAACTGCAACTGTAGTACTAGAGTATCTAATCCATGCGATACAAACACATCAAAATAAAAGGTTTCGCCATTGTGAATCCCATTATTGCGATTAGTCTCTAACAACTCTACTTCGTTTGCCCAAGGACTAACTACTGCTACCTTCTGAGACCATTCACTGCTATCCATTACATGGGTTCCAAATTGTATTGAACTGATATCAAAATTAAGATCCGTGTTATTCTGGAGAATAATGGAACTTTGTCCCTTTGTGTGATAGATTGTACTCCATAATATGAGTATAAGTATAATAACTGATTTCATATGCCTTCTATTTTTTTGCAAATTAACTACCAAAATACAAAAAATAATACAAGTTATGTAAGGCCAGTTTAAGTAATCGCACAAATGTTCCCACAGTAAAAAAAGTCTACTTTTCGCATTTTGCTCGTTAAAAAGCCTCGCTTTAGCTCCCCCGTCACGTCCGTGAGGATCATTGACAAGTAAATTATCTTGGACTCCCAACTCGCTTGTAGGATACCCTCACGAACGTGATGAGGTGAGGGAATCAAGACCCGCTAAAGCTATGTTACCCACTAGCTTTGTTAAATGTATTCTATACATTTATCTTCAGAGATTCACTCGTTCATGCCTCCAAACTACTAAAAGCCCTCCTATTTTCATTCCACGGTTTTTTTGTAAGATTACTTAATATTCCACTCTCTATTATCAAATGCCTTGTTTTAAACTTGTTTCAATACCTCCAATAAAAAAAAGCGTAGCACTATTAAATAGTACTACGCTTTTTGTGTTTTGTCTTGTTATGAAAATAGGAAAAATGACCTATTTTACTGCATCAACAATTGCTTTGAATGCTTCTGGCTCATTCATAGCCAAATCAGCCAAAACCTTACGGTTAAGTTCGATTCCTTTTTGGCTAAGCTTGTGCATGAACTGAGAGTAAGACATCCCGTGCTCACGTACACCCGCATTGATACGAGTGATCCATAGGCTACGGAAGTTGCGTTTTTTCTGCTTACGATCACGGTAAGCGTACTGCAATCCTTTCTCTACAGCATTCTTGGCTACTGTGTAAACTTTGGATCTAGCACCAAAGTAACCTTTCGCCTGCTTAAGAATTTTCTTTCTTCTTTTTCTTGATGCAACAGAATTAACTGAACGTGGCATACTAACAAAATTTTAATAAAAATTAAATAATGTGATTGGTCAGGGGTGCTAGGCAAAGAAGACATGGCCCACACTTTTCCGCTAACTTCAATCTTTCCATTTTGGAAAGTGACCTACTAGGTCAACTTTCGGTTCTAGTGCTTACTTGCAAAGCAAGTTTTTCATACGTTTTTCATCGGCAGTGTGTACGATAGCATCGTTACCCAACTTAGTTTTACGTTTTTTCGACTTTTTAGTCAAAATGTGACGCAAACCAGCACGACGACGCTTCAGTTTACCTGAACCCGTCAATTTAAAACGCTTTTTTGCACTAGAATGTGTTTTCATTTTTGGCATAACAACAAATTCTAGTTTTGATAAAAAATATGCAATTGTTATAAAATCCACCTAATACTAGGTATTAAGCTTATTCTAAAAGCGAGGGCGAAGATAGGTATAATCTATTATAATACAAAAAGCTAGTACATTAATTATGTACTAGCTTTCAATATTAGTTCTTATTTACTTCGTTTAAGCAGAGAATGACGTCCCACACCCACAGGTATCCGTTGCATTTGGGTTTTTGAAAGTAAATCCTCTATTTTGGAGGCCTTCCAAAAAATCTACTTCTATCCCTACTAGATAGATGGCATGTGCTCTATTCATAATGACACGCATGCCATTAGAAACAAACTCATCATCTTCTTCACTTTTTTCGTCAAAACCTAAGATGTACGAGAAACCAGAACACCCTCCTCCTTTCACTCCTACACGAAGAGCATGTTGATCGGTTACTTTTTCCGAATCCATGATTTTTTTAAGTTGGTTGACAGCACCATCTGTCAATACTACTGGTGTATCTACTACGTTATTCATATTATTCCTTCTGTTTTTTAATGATTGCTACTGCAAATATATCATTTTTTTATTACAACATTTTGTAACTAAATATGGTTCATTGCATTTTACCAATAAGAATCCCATAAAATTGACAAAAAAGCTACAAATCTAGCCACTTGTGCAATTATAAATAAACTCTAATAATCCTAAACAACTTTGTAGTCTAAATTTCACAAAAATATTATCTTTGTCTCCCTCGAAAGTTTAGAGCATCTTAAAATAAAACATAGCCAATATGAACGCTGTATTAGAAGTATTAAAAATATCTATCCCTGCATTAATCGTAGCAGGTGTATCTTGGTGGATAATACGTGCTTTTCTGAAAAAAGAACAAGCTACCATGGCTAATCTACTCTTTCAACAAAAAGAAGCCAAACGTATTGAACTCCTCAAGGAATCTCAAAAAACAATTTTACCCCTTCGTTTACAAGCATACGAGCGTCTAACAATCTTCTTAAGTCGTATTGAGTTGGGTAGTGTTGTTAGTCGTACCAATGCTACGGAAGGCATGTCTGCTCATTTCTACAAAACAGCTCTACAACATACCATAGAGGAAGAGTTCAATCACAATATTACACAGCAAGTGTATATGACAGATGACCTTTGGAGTATTATCATATTGGCTAAAAAAGAGGCTACTACTATTTTAGAAAAAGTCTTTCATCAATTGCCTTCTGATAAACCTGCTGTACAAGATTATTTGGAGGCATTGGCTGGATATTCTAAAGAAAATCCTCAAATGTTGGATACACAAGCTATCCTAGCAATTAAAAAAGAAGTTGCAGTATTGTTTGAATAAATAACAAAATAGAACTCAGATGTTTCCTTTTCACCTTGCCTTCAAAGTCAAAGATATCGCTTCTACGAGAGCCTTCTATGTTGATATATTGGGCTGTAAAGAAGGGCGAAGTACAACTCATTGGATTGATTTTGACTTCTTTGGGCATCAACTCTCTGCTCATGTCAGTGAGCATTTACCCCCTTTAGATTATTGTGGTCAGGTAGATGGTATCAAAGTACCTACACCTCATTTCGGGGTACTACTGCCTGTGGCTACTTTCCAGCAAATACAACACCGTTTAATAGAAGAGAACGTATCATTTATCGTAGAGCCTTATCTTCGATATGCCAACAAAAAAGGGGAACAATGGACAATGTTCTTTTTAGACTACAGCAACAATCCAATTGAACTAAAATCTTTCACTAATCCAGTGGATATTTTCAGTACTTAAGTAATGATACCACTCTATCTGTATTAAAGTAGTGCAGTCCTTAAAAAAGTTTATTCTCGACGATCAGTTTGTCATTCAATTTCTTTTTAGCCCTTTATAATCAGTATCCCTCGTTGTATTTGGGTTTCCCCTATAATCTGATAAGGATAAGTACCTACCGCTAAACTTGGTAATCTAATAGCTGATTCATTTTCAATATTTTTCTGATAAAAAACCTGTTCTCCCAATCCATTGTACAAAACCAGTTGCACTTGCTTCAGCTTCGATGGTAAATGTATCCAAATCTGTCCTCCTACTGATATTGGATTAGGGTACAATCGAATGGCCTCTTGCTTCCATTCTTGAGGTAGCAAAGAGGTATTTGTAATCAAACTAGAAGAATCTACTCCAAGCATAAATTGCCCAAAAGTATTAATGACTAAATCTTTATCAAATAATAAGGTATTCCCTTCCTTCTGATCACAAGTATCTACGACAGCTCCCCAACTATTGCCCTCTCCTCGTGCCGTTCGTTGATAGAGTGTATAATCTTCCGCTATATTACTCGCCAATCCATAAGGTGAAATAAATCGAATACTGTCCAATCCTGCAAAAGTCAAATTAGTCCCATAACTATTAATAATCCAATAGCCGTTTGAAGCCAAAGTCGTGGCAGTTTGGTCTGGTGATACATTTAGGCGATTAATAACTACAGTACCGTTTGGTGATATTCCTATGTTCGGCAGTCCTAACGAAAGATGTCCTCTGATACTCCTACTATTTCCTCCACTCTGAAGGGTTAGCTGCTCACTCCAGCCACCACCAATAGGAGCGGTGGACACTAACCGACTTTGCCCCCCCATAAATGTTGCATGCAGCGTTCCTACCCTATCCTGTACTTGATTAGTCCTAGCATTAAATTGATAATAATGTCTTAGGTGAGGTTCTTGATTCCCATATTTGGTCAGGTGTTGTGTTGCTCTAATCTGTTGTTCTGTCAGGATGGTATCCCACAAACATACTTCTTCTATTTCGCCACTAAAATTGCGATTGTTCCAAGTAGTCGCATAACGCCCTATACTGACTCCATCCTTCCAGTTCAATGGAGGTAAATTGTTGACATAAGTACTTCCTACACCATTGAGATACACCCGTGCTGAATCTGGTGTAATAACCAATGCAACATGACTCCATTCTCCTATTGGGACATAAAGTCCACTGTTCCAGTTCCAATCCCCTCCTGCCCATTGAAAAATCAATTCATTATTATTACCTAATAAAATCCCTCCTGGTAGGCTATCATTGGCATGTGTAATAATTCCAGTATAAGGTTCTTGAATAGTATCCGCTTTGACCCAAGCGGAAAAAGTAGCTTGATTAGTGTTCCAACCTAGTTCTTTGGTCTGTACAAAATCATTATTTGTCTGGCAATTTAAGGCATAGCCTGCAACCGTATCTATGGCACAATCATTTGTAATAGTGATAAAATTATTCAATACCTGTGTATCACTACCAAAAGTGTCTGTAATCGTCAAGGTTACACTATAAGTACCAGCTTGAGCGAATACTACATGAGGCTGCTCTAAAGTACTCGTGCTAGGTTGTCCACCTTGAAACTGCCATAGATAGGTTGCGTTCGCTTGATTGGCAGAATAACTGGCAAATCGAACGGTATCTCTAGTACAGTTATATTCCTTTTGAGGTATTGCTATTTGTGCATGTGGGGGTGTATTTTCATAAAAATCTACTTCATAAACAGAACGAGTCGTTCCATTGATTAATCTTCCTTTTCTATAATTAGGCACCAAATTAACCGACTGTGTCCAGAGTGGTAATCCATTATTGAACAATGCCCAATTGGGCATTGTACTATTACGATAATAAACCCCTCTTCTCGTCCCTAGATAGATTCCTCCATTGCTCCCTCTTTGATGTTCAATATTAGTGAGGTATTCCCCATTTAAGTCGGGAGTAGTTATATTCTGCCAACTAATTCCTCCATCTAGTGATTGAAAAACTTGCTCACCATCTAAGTTGGGGATACCATCTCGGCTAGAAATACGTGCTGCCCAAAGAATATTGGGATTTTCAGCATCTAGTGCTAAATCGTAAGCAATTTCCCTATGGTTGGGTATAACAGCTATGGAAGGTGTAATTTCTGTCCATGATTGTCCTCCATCTATTGTTTTATAAATTTTGCGATCAGCAGTTGGGGTATTAGCCTGCCAAGCTACATACATGATATTAGGATTTTCCCATGCAATCTGCAAAGAATGTAATAACCCACTCCCAAAATCGTAGACTAACTGCCAATTGGTACCATCATCATCTGTTCGCCAAATCTGATCGAACTCCGTGGTAAAAATCGTCTGATATAACTGTGGATGAAAGGCCAAATTACCAGAATAGCCCACTGTGCGGCTAGCATGTGGCAAATGGGCAAAGGCTGTATTTATATTTGGTACTAACCGATTATTAGAAAGTTGTTTTTTCCCGTAGTCTACATAAGCCGTTTGTGTATTTATAGGATGTACAAAACCTCTATTATTATCCCCCCCATCAGTCGATAACCAATCATTTAGATAAATATTATTATTTTTCAGTAAAGTCCCATTATGGTAAGTGCCTCCTACCATTACTTCTCCATCTTGGTGCCCTGCTCCAAAACCCCAAAAATCAGTTCCCATAATCCCCACCATTCGAGGTTGAAATGTACTTCCATTATTGTCAGAATAAAAAATCCCTCCATCGCAAGCCACCCACAATTCTCCCCTATTGGTATATTGAATATCATGAATATCTGCGTGCACATAATTGGTCTTAAAACTTTCATCCCATTGTGCAGGACAGACAAAAGAGTTTCCACCATCCCCAGAGACCCATAAGTTAACCCCTGCTACCCATAGAGAATCTGCATTCGTTTGAGATACCTCCAATGCCAAATCATAATAATACTGTCCTCCATTACCGACCCCATTCGCATTCCAATGCATCATATTAGGATTCGCCGCAGAGGGAAAATTCCCCCTAGAAGCCCCACAGCAGATACTCGTCCAATTTTCTCCTGCATCTTGGCTAACATAGATTCCATAGAGCCCTGAAGCAAATCCAAAGGATCCTGTACACAGTGCATACACACGGTTCGAATCCGCTGGACTGACTGCTATTTCTGTTCGTCGCTGTTCATCTATACTCAAAGGTGGCACAGGCCAGCCATTCGGTTTAGGTGTAAACGTTTGTCCATGATCAATTGACTTGAAAAAGATGGTTTGACGACCAATTTGCTGAACAGCATAAACGATACTAGGATTTGTTGGATGAAATTCTATTTCTTGAAATGTGTTAGATTCTATTAAGTTAAATCCTGCTCCAAAGTCATCACTACGATATAAACCTTTATCTGAAGCTAAAAAAACAATATGATTACTATCAGGGTGGATTTTAATATCTGCAATATAATGTTCTTGCAAATTAAATATAAGACCTCCTATAGTAGACCAAAAATTACCTCCATCAAATGTTTGGTACACTTTCCCATCAAAATCAGATGCTGCATAAACCACCTGTGGTGTAGTTGGATCTATTGCTAAAGCTCGCACTGATTTGATCGATACATCTGCCGTAGTCAAATCCCAATTACTCCCCTTATCCATACTTTTCCATATTCCTGCTGTTGCTGTTCCAGCATAAAGTATCTGATTATTAGCTAAAGACTGTTCTACCGTATAAACATGAGCCGCACCACAGGCATAAGAAGTACTGGCAGCTTCTTTGTCAAAATCATACGGCCCTATTCCTTGCCAGACGGACTGTGGACTTCGAGTCTGTTCTAAACGTTTATTTTTTTCAGCGTATTGTCGTTGATCGTTTATATATTTTTGCTTCGCAGTTCGACTCATTGCACTCCAACTTGGTTGCCTAGCGAAACCTCTCATCCATCGTTTAAAATATTGCGTGTGTTTATTTTTTTGAAATACATTTTGGGTATAATATCTATCAAATGCTTGACTGACTAACTGAGGGGATATGGTATCGCTATACATCATCTGACACCACTTAGGTAAGTCTTGATGTCGGAATTCATCTTTTTCTAATTGCCCAAGTGCATTGTTGATTGTTATCAAAAGAAATAACAAAAGCCATGATATCTTGTAATTACTCTTGTTTAAATTTATCACCATTATCTGTCGCTTTTAGGGCTTATTATAGCAATAGTACTCCTACTGGACTACTGAGAAGAATCATACTTCTTTTATCAAAATAACTAATATTTGATATGAAGTTCATTTCTACCTCAAAAACGACATAGTTTTTACAATAAATCCTATTACCAATGAGGTAATAGGATTTATCTGCTTAGAGCGTGTCTAAAATTATATTGTTTAATAGACGTTGATTAAAAACTTAGTCTTTAATCAATTTTGTTTGATACACTCCCTCTTTAGAATATATAGATACAATATAGACTGCACTAGGTAGTAGACTAATGTCTAATTGGTGCTCTTTATTATAGAGCCTTTCTTCTCTTAGTAATTGACCATTAATCGCTAAAATCCTAATGCTAGCATCTGTTAATAATTCGTCTGTAGCAATTATAACTATTCCATCTGTTGGATTAGGGTACACTTGTACAGACAAAGCTGTTTCAATATTTACCACATCACTAATCGTTACATTAATACAATTTGATGTATCTACACAACCATTTTTTGTAATAATAACAGCATAGCTACCATTATTAGATGGTATATAACTAGCAGCTGTTGCTCCTGTTATTAAAACATTTCCATTGATACAATCTATCCATTGATAAGTTGCTCCACTCTCGTTAGATGTTAATGTGACTCCACTTTGTGTAATCGTCGTATCTATTACATTGATCGTCAAATCTAACGTCACTACACTATCACAACCTGCTGCATTTGTCAATGTAAAGGTTGCACTGTTGTTACTACTGGTGTAGGTATTTCCGTCTATCCACGTATAGCTGTTACAAGCGGTTTGGACGTCTGTTCCTGTACTGCTATTATTGATGGTCAAATCTAACGTTACTACACTGTCACACCCTACTGCATTTGTCAAGGTAAAGGTTGCTGTGTTGTTACTGCTCGTGTAGGTATTTCCATCTATCCATGTGTAGCTGTTACAAGCGGTCTGGACATCTGTTCCTGTACTGCTATTGTTGATCGTCAAATCTAATGTCACTATACTATCACACCCTGCTGCATTTGTCAAGGTAAAGGTTGCTGTGTTATTGCTACTGGTGTAGGTATTTCCATCTATCCATGTGTAGCTGTTACAAGCGGTCTGTACATCTGTTCCTGTACTGCTATTATTGATGGTCAAATCTAACGTTACTACACTGTCAC
>CAYOJF010000016.1:16625-38380 GCA_964404215.1 uncultured Aureispira sp.
GTGTAGGTATTTCCATCTATCCATGTGTAGCTGTTACAAGCGGTCTGGACATCTGTTCCTGTACTGCTATTGTTGATTGTCAAATCTAACGTTACTACACTATCGCACCCTGCTGCATTTATTAAAGTAAAGGTCGCTGTGTTGTTACTACTAGTATAAGTGTTTCCATCTATCCATGTGTAGCTGTTACAAGCGGTCTGTACATCTGTTCCTGTGCTGCTATTGTTGATCGTCAAATCTAACGTTACTACACTATCACACCCTGCTGCATTTGCCAATGTGAAGGTCGCACTGTTGTTACTACTGGTATAAGTGTTTCCGTCTATCCACGTATAGCTGTTACAAGCCGTCTGGACATCTGTTGTTGTTACACTGCCTGTTGTTTCTGTTATCACTAAATTATCTAAATAAATACCTTCATCTGTAGCGGTCAATCCATTGAACTGTAATCGAATATCTAGTGTACTGTTCCCTGATAAAACTACATTACCACTATTAAACGTTTGAAAATCTTGACTAATAGCTGTACATGAGTTACTCCCTAATGTTAGGGCTGGTAACACAAATGTACACTCTCCTACTCCATCAAAGTCGGTATCTATACCTGCTGTTTCATTTGAATTCGATGCATCCGTACTCTGTATTGATAATAGGTTTTGGTATGCTCCTCCATCTACCGAATAAGTAATTAACACCTCATCCGTCGCATCCCAATCATCAAAATGATGTGCTAATAAATCTATCCCAAAGTTAAACGATGTTGAACCTGTTATATCTATTTGACTCAAATCGATTGACGGATTAGTAATCGGCAAGTCTTCTACTGCCCAATAAAATCCATCTTCTACTGTATTCGCTCCTAAATCTATATCTGTTCTATTAAATACATCTATAAATCCTGTCCCTGTAGTCGTAGAAGGTGTATACCCTACTCCTGCTGTCTCAAAGTCTATAATCGTAGTCTGAGTACCACTTGTAGAGGAAGATATGGTCAAATCTAACGTCACTATGCTGTCACATCCTGATGCATTGGTCAAGGTAAAGGTCGCTGTACTGTTGCTATTGGTATAAGTATTCCCATCTATCCACGTATAGCTAGAACACGCTGTCTGTACATCTGTACTTATACTACTATTGTTGATCGTCAAATCTAACGTTACTACACTATCACACCCTGCTGCATTCGTCAAGGTAAATGTTGCATTACTATTACTACTGGTATAAGTATTCCCATCTATCCACGTATAACTATCACACGCTGTCTGTACATCTGTACTCGTACTGCTATTGTTGATCGTCAAATCTAACGTTACTACACTATCACACCCTGCTACATTTGTAAGTGTATCTGTATAAATACCTGCCGTAGTTAGTGATTGATTACCCAAATAAAAGGTATCCCCCAGACAAATTGCCTGATTTAAGACAATAATACTCCTACAATCATACTCTGCCGCTCCTACATCTCTACGGTTGTCTGTAACTGGTCCATTTTGGGCATCTGAAAAATCACCTGCTCTACCTACATTAATAGCATTACTACCTGGCAAAGGCATCATCGTCCAAGTCCCTCCTCCATTGTCTTGCAATGGGCCTAAATTTAGCCCTGAAAAACCATTAGACGTAATAATGGTAGAACTATTTAAACTGGCCGAACCATTTACATTCGGAGTTCTTACAATACTACTAATTATATTACAACGATGTTCATACGAATAAAAAGTCCTATTTCTGTTATAATTATCTGTGAAATGTAAATCATTCATCAGAGTAGAGTTTGTGATATTAAAATATGAGTTTGCAGAAGAACTTGTATTCGAACTAATATCTCCAAGAATAGTAGAGGTTGTGATATTAGTTGAATTAGCACAATTAGTAGTAGAGAGCCTTATATCACTATCACCTGTATTATTATAAAAAGTACTGTTAGTAATATTAAGATTTTGTTGGGTTCTTGCACTACTATTGATTAGTGTGTTGCTACCATAATTATACATAGAAATAGCCCCACCTTGAAATTGATAAGTAGCCGCTCTATTACCAAAAAAAGAACATCGATCAATATCACAAGTAACAAAACGATCACTAGCACCATTGCCTGAACCTGTAGAATGTACAATTGACATAGCACCACCTTCGCCTGAAACGGTAACACGGTTGTCCCTAAAAGTAGTATTGCTGATTTGTAGGTGCTTGTTTAGAATATGTGCCGTAGTATAAGCACCACTAGATACGGCATAAATGGCTCCACCCCCATTTTCTGATCTATTATTATCGAAAATACAATTTTTGATGATTAATTCTTGTAAAGGAATATTTCGATTGGTAGGTAAATAAACATCAGTATAACCTTCAAAAAAAATAGCACCACCTCGACCAACATCTTGGGTTCCGCTCGCAAAGCCATCTTTTAAATAGATGTTTTCAAGTACGGTAGTATAGGTGGTACTACCAAATGAAAATGGAATATAATAATCTTGAACGGTAAAGATTCTGGTGGAACCGCCTCCACTAATATACACAGTATCAGTAGCATTATAAGCACCTATAAGTACTACTCTCCCCAGATTGATCGAAGAAGTGAGTAAAATAGTTGTATTAGCATTATTAAGTAAATTAGGATCTATTTGAATAGTATCTCCGACTGTATTGAGAGTACTAGCAGCAGCAGCTCTTAAAGAGCCTGTACCAGTATTATTTATATTGGTAACCCAATAAGTTGTCCCACTGACAGGAATAGAATATAATAGTATTATTATCAGAAATATTCTATGAAAAATTTGCATATTTATTAGCTTTTAGATTTGAACTAGATATTATTGTACTTATATAATAAATACAAAAATACTCCTTATCTACTCACGACTCCCCAACAATGTATGAGTGCCAAAATCTAATGTATAAGTGCTAAACTCCAATGCATATATGCTCAAAACAGTCACAATTCATTCTAAAATCACTCTATTTTATTAGGTTTCAGACAATGGTTAAGCTTTCACTATTTGACGATATTACACCAACATAATACCCATTACACAGTGGTCTAAGGTTACTAATCTTGCTCCCTCCAAAATATTTCGTAACTTAGGTCTAATTTCATCAACTAAGATTCATCCTAAATTGAAAGACACTTACCAAACTATAGAAGCTCCTACTATTGGCGAATACAAAGAAAAAGGAAGTAAATTCATTGCTTATGCCTATCATGTAGAGGATAAAGAAGCCATCAAGCAACGACTCGAAGAGGTGAAAAGACTACACAACAAAGCTCGTCACCACTGCTATGCCTATCGAATCGGACTAGACAACAATGTTTATAGAGCGAACGATGATGGTGAACCTTCTGGTACTGCAGGGCGACCAATATTAGGGCAATTAGATAGCTTTGGACTACGTCATGTTTTAGTCGTTGTCGTTCGTTATTTTGGAGGGACCAAATTGGGTACTTCTGGACTAAAAAGAGCTTATAAAGAGTCTACTATTGATGCTCTTGAGCAAGCCACTGTTATTGAAAAAATTGTAAAAAAACAATTCCAGTTGACCTATGACTATGCTATAACAGCTGAGGTTATGAATTATATCAACAAGTCTAACTTTAAAATCAAAGAGACACAATACACCAATGAACAAACCATACTCACGATAGCAGTTAGACTACAAGAAATTGAACAATTTGAAATAGCTATTGCTGAAATAGAAGGTTTAAAATGTGAATTACTAGTAGTATAAAGATTCCTACAAAATTTAGTATAAGCCTAGAGCTTTTCTCCAAAATTCAATTCTAAAATTAGAGTATTATTCCTATATACATTATACTATGAAACTCTTGTGGTTCTTTTTATTACCCTTACTCTTTGATGCTAATGCTCAACAATCAGATACGAGTGCTATCTATACCTTTATTGATATGCAAATGCACCCGACTATGCATGTTCCTTATAGTTTTTTTGGTGATGGATTATTATACTTTCATGAAAATAAACCTCCTCATTTAAGACATAAACATCAGTTCAAAAATGTCAACTATGCTAATTACTGGGAGAACAATGCTGGTGCTAGAATTATTGTAGCTGGTTCACTAACCTCTGAATGGGTCAAAAAACCTAAAAGAGCAAAAAAGACAATATTAAAACAACTGGATTATATTAATACATTCGCCCAAAAAAATGCAGATAAATTTGTAGTAGCAAAGTCCCCTGCTGAAGTCCGCTATTACTACCACAATACAGACAAAACTATTATAGTACACTCTATAGAGGGAGCTAAAAGACTGGTCAATAGCTTGGAAGATGCTCAATTTTGGGCCAGTCAAGGCGTTGCTTTTTTTACCTTAATGCATTTAGTAGATTCTGAATATGGCAGTGCTGCTATTCGTCCAGGCATGATGACCACACTCCTTAATTTAAAAGGTGCTCTGAAAGCTAAAAAAAAACGAGGGTTAAGCCAAAAAGGAAAACAAGCTATTCTATGGTTAGCTCAAGCAGGTATCATGACGGACTTGACACACATGGAAACCCAAACTCGAAAAGATGCCCTTCTTTTTATGGAACAACATCAAATTCCACCACTCTCCACCCATGATTGTTTCAAGGAGATCAAAAATACAACCCGTTCTATTGATGCCGCTGATATACTCTCGGTCTATCGGTTACAGGGACTGATGTCTTTACCTATATCTGGAGTCGAAATGAAATTACATAAAGCGAGTGCTTACTATAAAAATAAAGAAGATAGCTTAATCAAAGCAGGATGCCATTGTCCAGGATCTGTTGATTCTTACAAATTTATGTATCAAGAACTACAACAATTTCTTCAACTAAATGCCTCAACTATCCTTGGTGATAGTAGTCGTAACTTTGAACAACTAACAGAAGAAGAGAAAGTAAAATTTGCCATAGGCTTTCAGAGTGATTTTAATGGTTGGCTCAATCATAGTCGTCCTAGAGTTGGTAAGAAAGGTTGTTACCCCATTGAAGAAGGTAAAGAGTATGAACCAATTGAACTAGAAGGTCTCGCCCACCCAGGTCTACTCGCATCCCAGTGGAGATTATTGGAAAAAGAAGCCGTTGACTTAGCTCCTATTAAGCGTTCTGCGGAACGTTTTGTACAGATATGGGAGCTATTCTTGCAGAATAGATCTAAATGGCTGAAAATTGATGTGACAACTTTAGAAACTGTAGATTAGCCTTCTTTTTCCAAAAAAATTCTAAATGTCGTTGCTATAAAATCTAAAGATGCTGCTAGTCTGTGATTATCATTGTATAGATATAAATTAGCTTTAGCTACTTTTGCATATCGAATAGAATTTTCGACAGGAACTACTGTGTCTACCCACCCATGGGTGATACAAGTTGGACATTTCTGTACCTCAAAATCTTGAATTGGATAATCCAATAAGTATAGTGCTGGACACATCAGGAATAATCCATCAACGGGATGTTCATTAGCATACGCCAAAGAAACATACCCTCCCATACTAGACCCAACCAAAAAGATTTTTTCTATTCTTCTAGCAGAAACAGATAACACCTCCTCTATCGTTTGTTTCAGCAACTGTACTCTTGCTGTCACATCAGCACAATTTCTATAGTCAATTGCAATAGCCAAATCACCTGATTTCTTCGCTATCGGCAATAATCGTTGTATCTTGGTACTGAAAGGACTACTCTCCTTTCCATGCGAGAATACAATAAGCTTCATTATTAGTAATTTAAAAGAAATTATAATGTATAAAAAAGTCTACTACTTAAGTACTTGCAATACCTGCAAACGAATTTTATCAGAGATTGATACCACTGAATTTGAGTTACAAGATGTAAAAACAACTCCAATTGATCTCATACAAGTAGAACAATTGGCTCAATTGGCAGGAACTTATGAATCATTGCTCAATAGAAGAGCACGTCAATATCAAGAACGGAAGCTAAAAGAAGTAGCGCTATCTGAAGAAGATATAAAATCACTACTACTCGAACACTATACTTTTCTGAAACGTCCTGTCTTTGTTGTTGATCAACAGATTTTTGTAGGTAATTCAAAAAAAGTTATTCAAAGTCTTAAGGATAACCTCTAACTAAAACGAGGTATACAAAACAAAAGAGCCGATTTCAGGATTGAAATCGGCTCTTTTTATTATTAGCTATTTAATAACAGGAATTATCCTCCAAAATCATCAAATGCAATATTTTCTTTTGGTACTCCTAAGTCATCCAATGCTACAAAGATTGAATTTGCCATTGCTGGAGGTCCACAGAAATAATATTCAATTTCTTCTGGCTCTGGGTGAGCATCCAAGTAGTGCTTTTTCAACTCAGGCATTACAAACCCAAAGAAACAGTTTCCTTCTTTATCATCTATAGACTGCTTAGCAATCCATTTCGGATCTTCTGGATCTCTATCGATTGTCAAATGGAAAGTAAAGTTATCAAACTCATCTTCAATCTGACGGAAATCATCAATATAGAATAACTCACGAGGAGCACGTCCACCATACCAGTAAGAAACTTTTCTATCTCTAATTTTTAAGGTATGGAACAAGTGGAATAAGTGAGAACGTAACGGAGCCATTCCAGCACCACCACCAATGTAAACCATCTCTTTTTTAGTCGGCTTAATATGGAATTCTCCAAATGGTCCAGAAACTAATACTTTATCACCTGGTTTTTGTCCAAATATATATGAAGAACAAATACCTGGATTTACATCTTTCCATGTATTTTTAGCTCTATCCCATGGTGGCGTAGCCACACGGATATTCAACATTACAATATTCCCCTCTGCTGGGTGATTTGCCATAGAATAAGCACGGAAGATAGGCTCTTCACTAACCATTTTCAATGACCATAAATCATATTGATCCCATTCTGCTTGGAATTCGTCTGGAGCTTTACCCATTCTTGGGTGAGACTCAATGTCCATATCCTTATAATCAATAGTACATGGTGGTACATCAATCTGGATATATCCTCCAGCTTCAAAATCTAATTCTTCTCCTTCTGGTAACTCTACTACAAACTCTTTAATGAAAGTAGCTACATTGTAGTTAGATTTTACCGTACATTCCCATTTTTTGATACCAAAAATTTCAGCAGGCACCTCTACCTCTAAGTTATTACGTACCTTCATTTGACAAGCTAATCGCCAATGTTCAGCCGCTTCTTTACGAGTCAAGTGATTCATTTCTGTAGCCAATGGCTCTCCACCACCTACAGGAACCTGACACTTACACATCGCACAAGTACCACCTCCACCACAGGCAGAAGGTAAAATAATACTCTCTGCTGACAAAGCAGTCAACAAATTAGACCCTGGCTTTACACTTAACACCTTTTCACCGTTATTAATAGAGATTTCTAAATCTCCTTGTGGTAACAGTTTTTTTCTAGCACTCAAAAGTCCCTGTGTCAAGAGTAGAATCAAGCCAAAGAAAACAACAAGTGATAGTACAATTGTTCCTATAAATTCCATAATATATTATTTATACTCTTTTAATTTCTTAGTTAAAGTCAGATGGATTCAATCCAGCTAAACTCATGAACGCAATTCCCATCAATCCAGTTAAGATAAATGCAATACCAAGCCCTCTCAGTGCTGGTGGTACATCTGCGGTACGTAATTTCTCTCTAATAGCTGCAATAGCTACAATAGCTAAGAAAAACCCTAATCCTGAACCTAAACCAAATGCTACTGACTCACCAAAAGCATATTCTCTAGATACCATAAATAAGGAACCTCCAAGGATAGCACAGTTCACTGTAATCAGCGGGAGGAAAATACCCAGTGCATTATACAATGCGGGGGACACCTTCTCTATTATCATTTCTACTAGCTGTACTGTAGAGGCAATTACGGCAATAAACAGAATTAAACGTAAAAATGTAAGACTTACTCCTTGTATCAATGCCCCATCTTGTAAGATATAAGAATTGACAAACCAGTTAATTGGCATCGTAATACCTAATACAAAGATTACTGCTAAACCTAATCCTACAGCAGTCTTTACTGTTTTGGATACAGCCAAATAAGAACACATTCCTAAGAAATATGCTAGAATCATATTATCTATGAAGGCTGCTTTTATGAATATATTTAAAGACTCTCCACCCATTTTATGTTACGATTTATATATAATTTGATATTCGTTTGATTATAACTACTCAGTCAGACTTATGATTTGTCAATTAATTTTGGATCTAAAGAACGTTGTATCCAAATGAAAACACCAATCACAAATAAAGAAGAAGCAGGCAATACCATTAAGTTGTTCAATACATAAGCTTCTGGCATTACAGAAAATCCTAATAAAGTTCCTTTACCAAAAATTTCACGTACAACAGCCATTGCTACCAATATCCATCCATATCCTAATCCATTTCCAATTCCATCTAAGAAAGCTTGCCATGGAGTATGTTTGTCTCCCATTGCAAATGCCTCTAAACGTCCCATTACGATACAGTTCGTAATAATAAGACCGATAAATACAGAAAGTTGCTCATAGGCACTATAAGCGAACGCTCCCAATGTGATCTCTACGATTTGTACCAATCCTGCAATTACAAGTAACTGCACAATCATACGAATAGAACTTGGAATAGACTTACGCAATAATGAAATAATCATACTAGAAAAAGCACACACAAAAATAAGTGCTACTGCCATTACTAATGATTTGTATACTTGACTTGTCACAGCCAAAGCAGAACAAATCCCCAGTACTTGTATGGTGATCGGATTATCACTGTGAAGAGGATCCGTGATCAATTTTTTCTCTTCTTTGCCGAATAAACCGCCTTTTTTTGCTGGTTCTACTGCCGTTTCAGCCATAATTGATATATTTTATATGTTTAGAATCTAATTCTTTTTCTTAAAAATTGATAATGCAATTATTTTACAGACTCAAAATAAGCCTCGTAATACTTCATTCCATTATTAAACATTGCTGTTACTCCATCACAAGTAATTGTCGCTCCAGAAATACCTTTCACACGATGATCATCTCCTTTTGGCGGTTGTCTTTTAATCACAGCTAATGCCACTTGCTCTCCTTCATAAATTTCTTTTCCTACAAACTGAGCTTTGAAATCGTCATTATCTTTAATTTCAGCACCTAAACCTGGTGTCTCATTCTTATGATCAAAGAAAACTCCAGCTATTGTATTCAAGTCTTGCTCTAATGCAATATATCCCCAAATCTTATCCCATAGTCCATTGCCACGAATAGCAACTACATAATAAGTTTTGTCCCCACTATACTTGTACACTGGGTATACACGATCTTTAGCCGCTTTCTTTTCTTCATTAGCTAAATCTAATTGCTCCAAATTACTGTAAGTCTTTGCCCCATTAGAAGCCATAGAGTTGATAGCAGCTAAATCTTCTTCAGTAGCTTTATAAATTTTACCTGAAGGAGAAATAGCCAGCATTTCGATACTTCCCTCGTAAGTCTCATTGACTTGAACATCTGTATCTAAAGTCAACTTTGCAGGAATACACTTCAAAATTGCTTTACGCTTAGCAGCCGCTTTGTTCGCTTTGAACATAGGGTTTAAACTAACATATAGTAGTGAAAGTATTAGTGCTGTTACCGTTGTCAATAAGAAAACGTACACATATACATTCATTTCTTTTTTCTTCTGTTCCATCTTTATTTCGCTTTAGCTCTTTTTAAACGTTTAGAAATATTAGCATCTACTACATAGAAATCAATAGTAGGAGCAAACACATTCATCAATAAGATAGCTAACATCCAGCCTTCTGCATAAGCAGGATTCATCACACGGATGACCATGCCAAAGAAACCTATTAGGAAGCCATATATCCATTTCCCTGTATTTGTATTACAAGCTGTTACTGGATCTGTTGCCATGAATGCCAAAGCAAACAAAGCCCCTCCTAACAAGAAGTGATTATACCATGGTACACTCATATAAACGTTCAAATCCCATGCATTAAACAACATTCCTGTCAAAGCTATTCCCAGTGCCATAGACAACATAATACGCCAACTAGCAATCCCAAGTGCGAGTAAAATTCCAATACCAACCAAGATGGCTAATTTAGAAGTTTCTCCAATACATCCAGGTACTCCTCCTACAAACAAAGCTACTGAAGAGAAGTGTTCTGTTACAGCTTCCCATCCACCTTCTCTGGCGTATACTAGAGCTGTTGCTCCTGAATAAGATTCTACCACAGGTGTTCCTTCTACAAAAGTAGATAATCCAAAGCTAGAGAAAACACCATTCATCATAGTTTGTAATGTTCCATATTCTGCGATACCATCAGCATGATTGATACCTGCAATCCAAGGTCCATCACCAGATATTTCAGTTGGGTAAGCAAAGAATATAAATGCACGTGCCAATAGAGCAATGTTAACTACATTCATTCCTGTTCCTCCAAATGCCTCTTTACCTAACATTACTGCAAAGATAACAGACACTGCCAACATCCACAATGGAACATCTGGTGGCATAATTAGAGGAATAAGAGCACCTGATACCAAGTATCCTTCCTCAATAGGGTGCCCCTTCTGAGCAGCAAAATAAAATTCAATTCCTAATCCTACTAAATTGGCAACAATAAAAATAGGTAGCAATTGAGAAAGTCCCATCCATAATTTAAGATGAAAAGCATCCAATACTCCCGTATGTTCTCCTATTGCTAAGAAATGCTGGTGACCAATATTGTAAGATCCTATTACAAAACAAAGCTGCAATGCAATTACCACATGAATCATCAATCGCTTGAGATCCATTGGCCCCTTGATATGCCCTCCTTTATGATTAACCTCGTTCGGCTTAAAAAATAAAGTAAAAACTCCATCATAAAGACCATGAACGAGTTTTTTATCTTTACTCGGCTCTATCTTTTTCCAAAATTCAACATCAAAAAGTCCCATAAGACTACCTCCGTTATATTATTTATATAATTTTTTTTCTATCTCAACTTCTGATTACTTGAGCAATAATTAACCTTGCTCTCTAATCATATCTAATCCTTCACGTAACATATGCTGCAATGGTTGTTTAGAAGTACAAACATACTCACACAGAGCAATGTCTTCTTCTCCTAACTCCAAAATACCAAGTCCTTCCATTTTCTCAAAATCATTTGATTTGATGGCTCTCATCAAGTGTTGTGGATATACATCCATTGGTAACACTGCTTCATACTCTCCTGACACAACCCAAGCACGATGTTCACCATTCTGTTGTGTATCTGCTTTGTAATAAACATCTTTCACTAGACCTCCAGGGAATGATTTTTTGATAGTAGGGTGTCCTTTTTGAGGAATCAACCAACCAAATAATTCGTAGTAGTCACCTTCTGCAATGGTAGTCAATTGATCGTCAAAGAAACCAAGATAACCTTTAGAGTCAATTTGTTTGCCTGTCAATGGATCACCTGAAACAAGTCTAATATTAGCTCTTGATGCTTTTTCTCCATTGGCATTGGTAACCGTTGTTGTTAGTTCTAATCCTCCTACAAAATTCTCAATACAGATTCCCTGATGAGCATACACAAAGTGTGGATTCTCTAGCTCAGCTCCTGTGAAAGCAGTAATACGTCTAGTATCAAAAATACCTTTTTCGAATAAAGTACCCAAAACCAAAACACCGTGTACATCTAAATGCCAAACAATGTCTCCAGCATTAATAGGATCAATATGATGAATATGTATACCTACATTACCAGCAGGGTGAGCTCCTTTTACCCAATGCTTCTCAACACCAGTAATATTACTAAAACCTACTGGAGGCTCTTCGTTAGCATTCAATGCAACATGTACAGCTCCTTCAGTCAATTTAGAAAGTACATCCAATCCTTTCTGAAATTCAGCTTCTCTTCCCCTTACAGTAAGGTCAAACCCTGGTGCTAAAGGTGCGGTATCAAATGTAGTTACAAAAATAGACTTTGGTCGAGCAGTATGATCTGCTACTATATCAAATGGTCTTTGTCTGATAAATGGCCATGCTCCTGATTCTAACAAGAAAGCACTCAACTCTTCGTAAGATGCTGTCTCCAAATTTGGCAAGTCATACTGACGATATTCGATCTCTTTATCTGCAAGAACGATTACTTCGTTAATAGAACGCTTCTCTCCTCTCTGGATACGTAGCATTTCTCCACTAACAGGTGCTGCATACTTAATCTCAGGACGTTTTTTGTCATAAAACAAAATATCTCCTGCCTTCAAGTTATCCCCTTCTTGAACTATTACTTTAGGAATAGGAGACATTCCTACAAAATCCTTAGGCTTGATAGCATAAGTAGGAGTGTGTACTGTTTCGATTGGAGTATCCAATACTTCTTTCGCTTCTCCAATTAATCGGATATTAAAACCTTGTTTCAAAGAAAGGAAATGTTCATTCTTTGGTACATAATTGGGTTTACTGCTTCCCATTCCTAACAAACTAGGAACATCATTAGGGAGTACACCAAATTTGTCAGGATTTTGCCCATTCTGTTTGGCCGCCACTTTGACTAGTCCATCAGCAACGGTACTCAAGACAGCAAGAAACAATAGGACGAAAAATATCCCTAAAATGAGACCTGTGGTAAGTGCCATATATTCAATATATAATAAGTTAAGAAAACCATTTTATCCTATTCCCCCCTATAATAGGGGGCATTAGTGTTGCAAATATAAAATTTCGTTTAGAATTACTGTTTTAAAAAAAACGTTTTATTAACGTTTTTGTTTATTTGGAATAAATCTAAATAAAATAATTAACGATAGACAATCTTAGATTTGGCTTTTTGCTGCAAATCCTCTTTATCTACACTGAGTATAGCATTTTTCCCTACTATTAATTTTGCTTTTTTCTCCAACACCAATTTCCCTCCTTTTTCAATTATTAGTTGAGAATCATCCTCTAATAAGACTTTACTGTTTGATTTGATGATTAATGTCGCATTTTTCTCGACTCGTAAAGAAGTGGCATTAACAAAATCTCCGTTCTCTGTTCGCAAATGACGATTGACTGTTTTACTTTTATTAATTATCAATTGGACACAAGGACCAATTTCTAAATCAGCAGCATTATCCTCTGTAATATTGGGCAAAGTGATATTTCCTGTCCATCGAGCATCTTGGCATAATTGTACCTGATCGTAGGTCACTTGTACTCTAATATCGTTTGAATTCGCAATAGATAAAAACTTCACTCCTAATCCATTCAAATAATAAGGCTCTAAAGTTGCCTTTTTTCGATTGTATTTCGGATAATTAAGTGGCATTGGATTAGTAGATACATCCAAATAGTCACCTGCCTGAAAAGCCACTGTACTGACGTATCCATTTGCCTTGGAAGTATCATATACCCCAAAACCTCCATACAAATTCACAAAAGAATCTGGGGCTATCTCTTCCCTTAAAATAGGGATTCTATATTCTGTTTTACTAGCATTGTAATTAGGATCTAATTTAATAGTTCCATCTTTGTTTTCATCCCATACATATCGATAAAAGTTATTGGTACCACCAATTGGATTAGCCTCTTCTCTAGTAAAACTATAGAGAGGATTGTTCCATGCATTACGCAAAACAGGCAACTCCTCATGCAAATAATAGTCATAATTCCCCCCTGCATGTAATACTTTGATACCATTTGCTCGATAAGATAATGGCGAAAAAATTTCATTTCGAGTGCCTGCTATGTCTTCGACATAAGCATAAATACCCTTAGCAGAGGGAGCGAGTATATCTCCGTTACCTAGATCTCTTCCTGCCCATGGATGTTCATCCTGCGGGTGTCTTTTTTGATGATTTTCTAACCAAAGGTACTGTCCTCCAGAAAAAGGTATTGCGATGCGAGCTGCATCTCCAGTTGTATAATAGTCTCTTAATACAAAATTATTAGCTGTTTTTAGATCTTCCTTATTTTGGATCGTAACAACAGGTTCTATAAACCCACTATACCAACGTTCCCAAGCATTGAAACCACTAAAAATACTAATAGGTGCCATAATTCCCCAGCCAGCATTTTGTAAATCAAAGTAATCCCCAATCACATTATTAACTCCCATTATATGCGGAGCATTAAATAATACATGGGCAACTTCGTGTACAAACACTCCAGACTGATAAGTCATTGTAAAACCTTCCGCTATTCTGTATTTTCCTACTCGTTCATTCGCTGGAATTCCAGTACCCGCAAAACCACCTCCTGAACCTACCCACGATCGCATCCCCTTGGTAGGAGCTTGTGACCACCTGCCACTATACCGATGTACAAAAACAACAAAGTCAATAATACCGTCTGGTCCATGGGCATCCGTATCACTGTTATCAAATAAAAAATTAGGGCTATTCTTCCGTTGATCAAAACGAGAAAAATCAAAGTTGGGGTTAATACGTTGCATCTCTTGCATCGCTCGCTTATTCATACCTGTCCAACCAAAACCACCTGTTGGATCCACTTCAATCGCAATGGGTTTACCTTCCTTATCTTTAAACAACTCTCCTATTAACCTAAATTGCCCATTGGACATCAGATAAAATGTTTTAGAAAAATTATTTTTTACTTGATCGAGATGAGTATCAAAATGGCTTGCTTTATTAAAGATATAAGTAGGACATTCCCCTGTATGGGGATCTACAAAATCTGGCAGTCTATTCTCCTCTGTAATTTTCCAGTCGGAGAAAGACTGTTCTGTATTCTTGAAAGAAGGATTTGCTTTGCTATTGTCTTTGTAGGTAACAAAAACAATGAGGGCACGAAGTGTACCCTTTGGAGTAAAAACACCGCCATTGGCAGCATTAGGTTTTTGTTTCTGAGCAGAAACCATAATATGGAAGCAACACAAAAGACACACAAACAACCATTTAGCTTGCATAAGCTCCACTTTTTGGAAAAATGAAATTATTGGATATTTATCTAGCTTGTCTAATCATCATCGTCAATCGACTAATACAGGTCATTTTCCCTGACTCATCTGTCAATTCGATTTTCCAGACATGCGTCTTACGACCAATATGGATAGGCATTACTTTTCCAAACACTTTCCCGCCTTCTGGTACAGAACGCAAATGATTAGCATTGATATCTAACCCTACTGCATGATTCGTCATAGGATCTTCCAAACATAAGACAGAAGCTACTGAACCTAATGTTTCGGCTAGAACGACACTCGCACCTCCATGCAGAATCCGCATGGGCTGAACCGTTTCGTTCGTAACAGGCATCTCTGCCACGAGGTAATCTTCCCCAAAAGAAGTGAAATTGATTTTAAGATGAGAGACCAAGGTATTGGTTGACATTGCATTGAGCCCCTCTACTGTAAACTCCTGTTTCCAAATACTCATAATATACTATTACTGTTCGTAGCTAAATTTGTAGCCAATCCCCCGTACAGAATGAAAATAAGCAGGTGATTTGGGATTCGCCTCAAAATATTTTCGGAAAGATAGTATAAAATTATCAATTGTCCTCGTAGATGGATAGACATCGTACCCCCAAACACTCTGAAGTATTTGCTGTCTAGAAACCACTTCCCCTGCTCTTTCGATCAGTAATTTGAGTAACATTGCCTCTTTTTTTGTTAATTTGAACGCTCCCTTCTGCCCTTCTGCCTCAAAAGTCTTGAAGTTGACTCGGTTCCCACCAAACTCATATGATTCAATAGAATTGCTCGTCTTACTTTGACTTCTTTTGAGTAAAATCTGAATTCTCAATAGGAGCTCTTCTAGTGAGAATGGTTTAGTAATATAGTCATCTGCCCCTTTCTTTAGTCCAACAATTTTATCCATTGTTTGGTCTTTGGCAGTCAAGAAAATAATCGGAACATCTAGATTAATCAATCGAATTTGTTCACACAACTCCAATCCACTGATTTCTGGCAACATGATATCTAGCAATACTAAATCAAAGTGTTGCTCCTTGAATAATTGAATGACTCTACGACCGTCTTCTGCACCAATAACTTCGTAGCCTTCTAATTCCAAATTTAATTGTAGGGTTTGACGAATCGACTCCTCATCCTCTACTAATAATATACGTGTTGCCATAAAGTGGTTATATTTTACTAGTAACTAACAGTTCGTATTATAACTAATACATTGCTGCCAATAATATTTATTTAATGGGTAAAGTGACACAAAAAATAGTTCCTTGGGGATTATTGTCTTTGATTTTGACGGTACCTTTGTGAGCCGTAACAACCTCCTTAACAATATACAATCCTAGACCTGTACCTTTTGTTAGGCGTGTTTCTTCGCTTCCTACTCGATAAAATTTTTCAAAAACGCGTTCTTTCTCTGATTTTGAAATACCTATTCCTGTGTCTATCACTTCTAAAACAGCATTATCTTTGTTTGTGTTTAATCTAATTTTTATAAATGGTGTTTTTTTTGCATATTTAACAGCATTCCCTATAATATTGGTGACAATAGATGTCAAAGTACTATGATCCCCATGTGCCAGGAACAAAAACTCTTCGTTAGTTTCTAGTATAATTTCGCCTTTAAATTTAGGTTTGGCCAGCTGTATGCAATTTGCCACTATTTCTACCAAATCTACTTCTTCAAAACTATACTGGTAGCCCCCATCTACACGGGCGGCTAGTAATAAATCATTCACTAACTTGTGTAATCTTTCGGTATCTTTCAAGGCATTACTAGTCAGTAAATCCGCCTGTTTTTCGGTGAGTTTTTTTCGCTCAAAAGTTTGTAAAATCAACTTAATAGCAGCAATAGGGGACTTCAATTCATGAGTAATCGAAAGTAAGAAGTTTCGCTGCTGCTCTGCTAGCAATATTTCTTGTTGTCGACTCTTAGCTACCTTCCAGATACCGAATATAGTAAAAAGCAGTAGCACAAATCCCTCTCCCATTATCATCCATTTTTGTCGGGTATAGCGATCTTCCAATTTGGTATAAGTGGCAGACTCGATATAAGCCTGCTTATCTTCAAACCCCTGCTCCTTCATAACATACCAAAACAATTCTTTTTTGGAGTTTTGAGCATCTTCATTTTTGATATACAACAAATAAGACCACCAACCACCTGCCAGCAATACATAAGCGATTACGGCATAAAATATAATATCTTGTCTTCTCAATTGCATCCTATTTTGTTTTGAACAAAAATACAGCTTATATCTCAAAGAAAAAAGTCCATTATTACATCGAATAATGGACTTCTATACTTTGTTACAGTTAGATGACAGTTGCCTTAATTATGACACTATCAAGCGTTATTTTTTCTTATTCTTTCCTTTTTTAGACTTTTTAGAAGCCTTGGTTGCTTTAGGCTTCTTGACCGCTTTTTTCTTATCTACCTTTTTAGCCGCTTTTTTCTTATCCTTCTTTTTCTTTTTAGAATCTCCTTTTTTGAGTGCTTTCTTCTTTGCCTTCTTTTTGTCTTTTTTCACCTTAGCAGCTTTTACCGCTTTCTTTTCTTCTTCTTTTTTTGCCATATCTTTATTTTGTTTTTTGTATAAAAATTGAAGTAATTTAGTTTCTGTTTACGCTACTAAAGTTAGCCTTAAATTAACACTAAAGCAAGAATATAGACTGGTTTCTATTCCATATCCTCCAATAGTATTTCTAACTTATAGAACTGTTATTACAAATAGTTATTGTCTACCAATAAAGTCAATAATGCTTCCAGGTTTTTAGACTCATCTAATAGTACTTTACCATCCTTTACAGCAGCCACTTTAGAATTTTGGGCCGCATTGGTGTCACAAATTCGAATAGAAGCACAGACTTTGCCATTTTTAAAGAAGACCGTATATGCTCGGTATTTATCCATACCCTCTTGTTGGTTCTCCATCTTAAACGTACCTATAACCTTGCCGTCTTGATAAATATCTCTATCTACTACTAGTAAATTTGCTGTCTTATTTCGAACGATCTGATGCGGGTTAGGATTAGGGTTATTAACCGCTTGGTCTAGTTTTTTGACTCCCAAATCAATACTTTCGCCTAATGCGTTGACTCCTTTGTCTACTAAACTCTCTTCTGAGTTTGGTCTTGGATTTATTTTTCGATACTTCTCCCACTGACCTTCATTAAAAGTCCCAAAAGCTACGACTTCGTTATTAACCAAATGACGAGTAATCTCTGTATAACCTTCTCCACAACGAGCATAAGCTTTTTGTTCTTCATTTCCTATATAAGTAAATTCTGAATAGTTGACACCAACACCTAGAATTCCTCCTTGCTGTACTTGAAAACGTTGCACTCTAAATATATGTGTACCATTCATGTCATAAATATTATAATATCCATAACTACCACTTTCTTTCAGGATCATATGCTTTACTCCATTGTAATAAATGGTATCATTATACTTAATGACAGTGTTATACCGCATCGAGTTAAGTCGCATTTGTTCGCTTTTCTTAGCTTGTCTTTTAGCTATTCTCTTGTCTGCTTGCCCCAATATCAAAGAACTACTCATTAGTAATAGCCCTATTATTGTGATTGCTATTTTCATATTTATTTTAATTGAATTTAATATTGTATATGAGTTATAATTTTGTAATCCCAATCAAAAACAATGCTCATTTGACTTTTATCAAAAAAAACTGCACATTGGTGTACTATTCGCACTACCAGTATTAGACGTTATTACGAATAGAGTTATAATAATATCTATTACTTTGTAAAATAACCTATACTATGAAAATATTACTTCTATTATTACTAATTGCAATGAGTTCCATCGCTTCTGAAGCACAGACTACTACTACTGAAAAATTATTTCAAAAGGGACTTACCCTTTGCCAAAAATCCAAATGGGATAAAGCAGAAAAAATATTCGATAAGATAATTGCTAGTGATGAAGCTACCGCAGAAGCCTACATTTGGAAAGCGAAATGCCTCCTACAGTTTGGAGAGTATGCAGCAGCTCACCAACACGTACAAATTGCCATACAAATAGACCCTCTAAATGCTAGTTTCAGAAAAGCACAGGGAGACCTAAAAATGTTTGTAGGACAAAGTAGAATCAAAAAAACACAACAATGTGATGAATGTGGCAAAGTAATACTTCCTAACATTAACAACCACCAAAATATCCAAGCAGCAGATTATTACCTTGCCGCTATACAGGATTATCTAAAAGCACAACAGTTAGACAAAAAAGACCCACAAATTGCCTATCAGCTTGCTCTCGCCAACTATTACCTTAACCACACAGAAAAAGCTTGTCAATATTATCAAGAAGCAATACAACTAGGATACACTTCTTCTGACAATTCTAACACAACCTTTTGCAAATAAAATTATTATGTAATAAGCTTTTCCGCTTTGTAGAGTTTATCTATTTTTAGGAAAACTTACTCATTAGAGTGTGTTTAAAATTGTATTTTTCAATAATATGAGTACCATTTTTTTGTCTTTGATCCCCAATTTACTTGGGGGCTAATTGAGACTCATTTTTTGATGATGAATGAAATAAACCCACAGGGTAGAGGTCTAGTAGACCTCTAATAGAATGAACCACAAGTGGATGCCTTAGCACCCTCTACGAGGTTCTCTCCTTTAAATGTTTGCCAAACATTTACTCTTAGAGTTCAGTCGTTCATGAGCAAAAAATAGACGACCTGTCCCCAATTTACTTGGGGAAAAGTAGTAAAAAAAGGGATTTCATATTATGAATTAAGATAAACTTAAACATGCTCTTAAAGTTGTTTAATCATTACCAAAACAATCATAACATCATGCAAAATAAACCTGTACTTATAGTAGGAGCTGGATTAGCGGGCTCCTTAATGGCTATCAATCTAGCAAAAAAAGGACTACAAGTAGTGGTCTATGAAAGTAGACCAGACATGAGAAAAACCACTATAAGTGCTGGACGTTCGATCAACTTAGCACTATCTGACAGAGGTATCAAAGCCCTTGAAGAAGTAGGCGTTGCCAAAAAGGTACTAGACGAAGCCGTCCCTATGCCGGGTAGAATGTTGCACTCCAAGGAAGGTGACTTGAAATTTGCTCCTTATGGCAGAGATGAGACTCAATATATCAATTCGATTCCTAGAGGTGGGCTCAATAAATTACTAATTACAGAGGCAGAGAAATATGAAAATGTCAATTTTTATTTCAATCAAGCCTGTGTAGCCATTGATTGGGACAAAACAGCAATTACAGTAGAGGATTATCACACTAAAGAGCAAACTACTATAGAAGGTCAAACTATTATAGGAGGAGACGGAGCCAACTCTGCTGTTCGTAATGCTCTCGTAAACCAAATAGAGGGCTACCAGCACCAAACAGAATGGTTAGAGCATGGTTACAAAGAACTCAATATCCCTCCTACTGCATCTGGTGGATTTGCTATAGAAAAGAATGCCTTACATATTTGGCCTAGAGGCGAATACATGCTCATTGCTTTGCCCAATGCAGATGGTAGTTTTACTTGTACGCTCTTTTTTCCCAATGAAGGTCCTACTAGCTTTGCAAGTCTAGATACCCCAGAAAAAATTCAGCAATTCTTTGAGCAAGAATTTGGAGATGCCGTTCCTCTATTAGATGATTTGGTTCGAGAATTTCAAGAAAACCCTGTAGGTAAACTAGGGACACTGCATTGCAATAACTGGATTTATGAGGGCAAAGCCGTTTTGGTAGGAGATGCCGCTCATGCCATCGTACCTTTTTATGGTCAAGGTATGAATGCCTCTTTTGAAGACTGTAGAGCACTCAATGCTTGTATAGAAGAACACGGCACCAATGATTGGGCAAAAGTCTACCAAGATTACTTTGAGCGTCGCAAAGCAAATGGAGATGCTATTGGTACACTAGCGGTAGAAAATTTTTACGAAATGCGAGATCATGTTGCCAATCCTATTTTCCGTCGCAAAAGAGAGTTAGAGCATCAACTAGAAAATACCTACGATGATTATCACTCAAAATATTCTTTGGTGACCTTTAAGCCAGATGTCCCCTATGCTAGAGCTCTAGAACTAGGCAACCAACAAGATCGTTTCTTAATGGATTTGTGCGATAAAAATCCTGATATCAGTACACTAGATATACAACAGGTATACGAGCAAGTAAAAGCGTTGCGATAAAAAAAATAATAGTTTTGGGTTCGAAAAAATCCAAAACTATTGTTTTTTTTCTATTAGATGTTTCAAGTCTTCTATCGAGTCAAAAGACTTTAGATATTCGAAGCCATAAAACCCTGTCTTGGTTCCTCTAGCTCTCAGACGAGTGTCTTTTATTAGATCTATGGATTGATATTGTTGGAGTATTTCTGGAGTGGCAAGTCCACAAATATAAACATATTCCTTTTTCCAACTGATATTAATAATTTGAGGGCTGTAACTCTTCTTAAAAACAACAGGAAATAGACCATATTCTACTGTCTTGACTCCTACCTTGAGACCAATACTCTTCAAATCTGGTTGATGATAAGCAGCAGATGCCCCTACCGACCAGTCTATGATACCCTCTACCCCTAAATACTCTTCTAAAGCCGCTTCTCCTAATAGTCCTGTATAAAAACGCTTATAGGTAGATTTATAGTCTATTTGGTGATGGGATTCTTTCTGCTTCTCTTCCACAATCCTCTGTACCAAATCTTCGATCTTAGAAATTTTCTGTTTGGATACTCTGATTCGCTTAAATTGTTTCGAAAAAGGTTTGATATGAGAATCGTATGTATACATTTTCGGTCAATTATTATGAATGGATGTTTTTGTTGAATTGTTGATTTGCCAATTGTGGGTGGTTATTTTGTTGAATTGTTTGCTGTTGAATTGTTGATTTGTCAATCGTGGATGGTTATTTTGTTGAATTGTTTG
>CAYOJF010000016.1:38480-61203 GCA_964404215.1 uncultured Aureispira sp.
TGCTGTTGAATTGTTGATTTGTCAATCGTGGATGGTTATTTTGTTGAATTGTTTGCTGTTGAATTGTTGATTTGTCAATCGTGGATGGTTATTTTGTTGAATTGTTTGTTGTTGAATTGTTGATTTGACAATTGTGGGGTATGGTTATTTTGTTGAATTGTCTGTTTTTGAATGTCAATCGTGGATGGTTAGTTTTGTTGAATTAAAATGTCAATCTAAAAGTCTAACCTCTAACTATCTAACTTCTAATCCCCCATCTACTTCAAAAACATAATCATTCCTACGAAAAAAATAAATAAACCACCATAAACATAAATGGCTATTTTGTTTTTGGTTGCTAACTGAAGTTGAAAAAAGAGGATTGAAAAAATAAGAGAAATCACCACAGGAATAATAAAACTATCCACAGGGCGAGCGGTATTGATTTGCCAAAACCCTAATTTAGGGGCAACTTGATTAACAATTCCAAACAAGACTACAGACAAAACAGTCGCTGTTGCGACATGAATACTTCGATTGGCAGGCAACTTGCCAGCAAGAATACAAGAGCTATAAACTACTATAGCCCAAAAAATAGCAATAGTAGCAGGAATACCATCTATAATCCACCCAAAGGAAGTTCCATAGTTTGTCCATCCCAACTTATTACCGATATACTCTAGCAAAAAACTACCAAAAAAAACAAGTCCTCCATAAATCCCAAACGATTTATTCTTCTCTTCTGCGTGAACCACCAAAAAAGTAGCATTTAATAACATAAAATAAGGCAAATAGGCTAAATACCAAGCCTGTTGAGAAGGCGTAATGAGCCCAATCATGGCGGTCATGTAAATAACCAAAAGAACAATTACACTTGCTTTATAACTCATTTTTTATTGATTTTGGGTCAAATATAGTTTATTCCTTATAAGCTGACTCCAAATTATTTAAAATTGTGGGACTAAATCCCTATTTTTGCACCAAAATAAACACGAAGTTGTTATTTCAAACTAATAGACGCTATTACAAATAGATTTGTATGGGAACGAATCTATTAGCAATAACCTCTAATCTTGTATAATATCTATTGCTTGAAATCTAAACACCAGTAGAAGGGCTTAGGTTTGAAGCAAACTATTCAAAATAAAACAATCCATGCTTACAGTTAGTAATCTTTCGTTGCAATTTGGCAAACGTGTCCTTTTCGATGAAGTCAATATCAAATTTACACAAGGTAATTGTTATGGTGTCATTGGTGCCAATGGTGCCGGCAAGTCCACGTTCCTCAAAATCCTATCAGGAGAAATAGAATCCACTACAGGATCTGTGTCTATAGAAAAAGACGCTCGTATGACTGTACTGAAGCAAGATCACTTTGCTTACGATGAATTCACTGTATTGAATACCGTTATCATGGGTTTTGAGAAACTCTACAAAACCAAAAAAGAGTTGGATGAGATTTATCTCAAAGAAGACTTTAGTGATGCGGATGGACTTCGTGCAGGAGAACTAAACGAACAGTTTGAGGAAATGGGTGGATGGAACGCAGAAAGTGATGCCGCTACCCTACTCAGTAATCTTGGCGTGATTGAGTCTGACCACTACAAGACCATGGGAGAACTCAATACCAATCAAAAAGTACGTATTTTATTGGCTCAAGCATTGTATGGCAACCCCGATATCTTGATTTTGGATGAGCCTACCAATGATTTGGATGCTGAAACAATTATGTGGCTGGAAGATTTCTTAGCAGATTTCCGTAATACAGTTATCGTCGTTTCGCATGACCGTCACTTTTTGGATGCTGTCTGTACACACATTGCTGATGTAGATCACAAAAAAATCAAACTACACTCTGGTAACTATACTTTCTGGTATGAATCTAGTCAATTAGCTGCTCGTCAAATGGCAGACAAAAACAAGAAAAACGAACAAAAGCGTAAAGAATTGATGGACTTTATCCAGCGTTTCTCTGCCAATGCGTCAAAAGCAAAACAAGCTACCAGTCGTAAAAAGGCTCTTGAAAAACTAGATATTAGTCAAATCATGCCCTCTTCTAGAAGATACCCAGGTATTGTGTTCAAACAAATACGCGAAGTGGGAAATCAAATTTTATCTGTTGACAAACTCAAGAAATCTTTGGGTGGGGAGGTGCTATTTGACAAACTTAATTTCACAGTAGAGAAAGGAGACAAAATTGCGATACGCTCTAAAAACAGTTTAGCTGTAACCAAACTATTTCAAGTACTAGCAGGCGAAAAGAACGAACAAGCTGACAGCGGTAGTATAGATTGGGGAGTAACGGTTACTAAATCTTACTTGCCTAACGAAAATAGCGAATACTTTGATGTTCAGCTCAATCTAGTGGACTGGTTGCGTCAGTATTCTGAAGAAAAGGATGAAACCTTCATTCGTGGATTTTTGGGTAGAATGCTTTTTTCGGGAGAAGAAACCCAAAAACAATGTAGTGTTCTCTCTGGAGGAGAAAAAGTGCGTTGTTTGATGTCTAAAATGATGTTGGAAGAAGGAAATGTATTGATTTTAGATGAGCCAACTTCTCACCTAGATTTAGAGTCCATCACCAAACTCAATGAAGCATTGATTGAATACCCTGGTACTATTTTATTTACATCACATGATCACCAATTTACACAAACTGTTGCGAACCGTATTATCGAAATTTCGCCTAATGGTATGCTAGACAAAATGATGACTTATGATGAGTATCTTCAAGATAAAACTATCAAGGAAAAAAGAGAAGAGCTTTATAATGGAGTTAAAGCCTAAATAGCTATACTCTTAAGAAACCTTTTCTAAAAAGTTAGGATACTTTAGAAAGATACAACTGGAATCAATTTTGCTAACGGTTATCTGTGAAGTTGATGACTGCATCAACCATATTGATATAAATTCAAAAATAATTGACGTATGAAATTGAAAAAAATAGCACTTTCTGCCCTAGTAGCAACTGCTGTGTTACAAACACCAAGTGTAATGGCACAACAGAATGGAACCAAGGCAACACCCTCTAAAGAAAAGACCAGCACTGCTGATCAAGGACAAACTAAAGATCGTTTTGCCTACAGTTATGGTGTCCTTCTAGGAGACAATCTCAAATCGCTGGGTATTGACAAAGAGAGCATTGATCTACAAGAATTGCTAAAAGGAGTTCAGGCGGTATTGGATGGTGATGATAATCAACAAATAGATAGTAAAACTGCACAACAAGAAGTGAATAATAAAATACAAGAATTACAACGTAAATTAGCTGCTAAAAAGTTGAAAGAAAATGAAGACTTTATGGCTAAAAATGGCAAAAAAGCAGGAATGAAAACAACTGCATCTGGTATTCAGTACGAAATATTGAACACTGGAAGTGGAGAAGTCTCTCCTACTGCCAGCAACAAAGTAAAAACTCATTATCACGGTACGCTCATCAATGGAAAAGTCTTTGATAGCTCCGTTGATAGAGGTCAACCAATCGATTTCCCTGTTACAGGTGTTATTCAAGGCTGGCAAGAAATACTCAAAATGATGAAAGTAGGCGATAAATGGAGAGTGTATATTCCACCACATTTAGCGTATGGAAGTCGTCCTCAAGGAAAAATTCCTGCCAACTCAATCTTAATTTTTGAAATGGAGCTACTCGAAATCAATTAATTCTTAAACACAGTCTTAATTATCAATATAAAGTGCTAACTTAGCATTTATTAAGCATTGGATATATCCAATGCTTTTTTTATTATTTAACTATACAAATTTATCATCATGAAATTTACTAATATGTTAGTGTTGTTGGTTCTTGCTACAACTCTAATGTTAAGTGCTTGTGGAGAAACAGGTCCTGAGACCACTCAAGAAGCTAAAGATGCCGGGTATGCGTACGGAGTAGTTATTGCAGAACAACTAAACGCTCCTCAGATGGGTCTTACACCAGAAGAAAAAAATATTGATAAACTAATAGAAGGATTCAAATTAGCAGTAAAAGGAGACTCTGCTACATTTTTCTCTTCATTAGATGTCATCCGAACTAGAATGACAACTAAGCAACCTTCTGCTAACGCAGAGGAAGCAGCTAACCTAGCTTACAATTTAGGACTGAATGGATTGGGTGTAGGAGGATACGCTGTAGAAGTAGATTTCGAAGAAAATGCATTGGATTTCATCAAAATGAAAAAAGGATACGAAGATCAAATAGCAGGAAAAGCTACGATGGATAGTATTAAAGTAAATGAAGTATTAAAAGGATTCTTAGAGCCTTACCAAAAAGCCTACCAAGAGAAAATGCAGAAAAAGCAAATGGAGGCTCAAATGAAGCAGCAAGAAGCAGATGCAGCATTAGCTGGACCTAATATCGAAGCTGGACGTGCTTTTCTAGCAGAAAATGCTAAAAAAGAAGGGGTTACTACCCTTCCTAGTGGATTACAATACGAAGTAATCAAAGAAGGTACAGGAGCAAAACCAACTGCTACTGACAAAGTTAAGACACACTATCACGGTACATTGATTGACGGAACTGTATTTGATAGTTCTATTGATAGAGGTGAACCAACTTCTTTTGGTGTAGGACAAGTCATCAAAGGATGGACAGAAGGGCTTCAGTTGATGAAAGAAGGAGCTACCTACCGTTTCTATATCCCTCATGATTTGGCTTATGGAACTACCTCTAGAGGCCCACAATTACCTGCTGGTTCTACACTTATTTTTGATGTAGAACTATTAGAAATAAATCCAGAGAAGTAAACTATTTCTCTTCCCCTAATTGGTCAATAGAAGTAGTTCTATTGACCAATTTTTTTTAGTTGACTCCACTCCAGCTCAATCCATGATTAAGTTTTAAGTAATGGTACAAAAGTAACCGTAGAATGAAAAATAGCTAATTTGGATTAGTTGGAGGCATAAAACGTAGCTTTAGCAGGCTAAAGCGAGGCTTTTTAACGAGCAAATAGTCAAAATTAGACTTTTTCAGTACGGAAACATTTGTAAGATTACTTAAATTATCGAATATGCTACGAACTTCTTTTTATCAATTCATTGTCATGTTATTTTCCACCTGTACAGGCTATATTAGTGACAATGCTTATACTGCCCCCCCTGCCCCAATAGAAGAATATGCTGAAGAGGAAAAAGTGGATGACTTAACAGAACTTTACTATGAGGAAGAGGCAATAGAAGGAAATATCTCTCCACAAAAAATAGGTTATGTCTATGGGATATTAATTGCTATGCAGCTCAATAATCCTCAGATGGGACTGACGGAAGAAGAAAAAAATATTGATAAAATCGTAGAGGGTTTCAAAGTAGGTCTCCAAGGAGATTCTGCTAAATTTTATACTTCGCTCGATGTTATCAGAGATAGATTTACCAGCCAAACAACATCTAATACACTAGAAGAAGCTGAAAACTTAGCCTACAATCTGGGGGTTAATGGGCTTGGTATAGGAGGACTTGCCCTAGAAGTAAATTTTGATAAAAATGTACTAGATTTTGTCAGAATGAAAAAAGGATACGAAGACCAAATAGCAGGACAGGCTACGATGGATAGTGTTCAAATAAATGAAGTATTACAAGATTTTTTAGAGCCTTATTACAAGGTTTATCAAGAAAAAATGCAAAAGAAACAACAGGAAAAAGAGGTACTATTAGCTGAACCTAATATAGAAGCAGGTCGTTTATTTTTAGCAGAAAATGCCAAGAAAGAAGGTATTACCACACTCCCTAGTGGTTTGCAGTATAAAATCATAAAAGAAGGTACTGGAAATAAACCCATTTCTAGTGACAAAATCGTCATTCATTATCATGGCACTCTGATAGACGGTACTGTATTTGATAGTTCTGTAGAGAGAGGTGAACCTGTTATTCTATATGTCTATGATGGCCTTGAAGGATGGATAGAGGGATTACAGCTCATGAAAGAAGGGGCTATTTTTGAGTTTTATATACCACATAATCTAGCCTATGGAACCTCTGCTGTTGGAGCAAATATCCCTGCTGGTTCTACCCTCATTTTTGATATAGAGTTAATTGAAATCAATCCTAAATAAATTCCATCTTTTCTAATTATTTGTTAACAATATTATTGTCTATCAATGAAAATATTATCTATTACGTTATTAGCATTTTTGATGCTATTGAATACTACTCAAGCTCAAGAGGATAAAAAGGCAAAGAAAAAAGCGATTCAAGATTTTAGTTATGCTTATGGCTATCGTTTTGCAAAAAGCCTGAGTGAAAAAGAAAATTTTGACGCTTCTGAAAAAGATACCAAATATCTACTCAAAGGGATCAAAGCAGGTCTAAAACCTGATTCGGCTACCCTTACTAAACTAGGTGAAAGTATTTCGGAAAGAATAGAAGACGAAGCCTATAAAGTAACCAAAGAAAATGCTAAAGATATGGCCTATAACCTAGGCTACCTTGCAGTTGGTAATGTCATCGAAAACTTTGAAGTTCCTCGTAGTGATTTTCATTATGGTTCACTCAAAAAAGGACTAACTGCTTTCAACAAAGGACAAACTCCACCTATGTCGGACGAAAAAATGGAAGAAGTCATTGCTACTTATTTCAAAAAACTCCAAGAAGCTCTAGAGGAAAAAGAACGTATCCGACTAGAAAAAGAAGCTATTGAGAACAAAGAGAAAAGTGCTGCTTTTTTGGCAGATAATGCAAAAAAAGAAGGCATAAAAACAACGGCATCTGGTCTACAATACCAAGTCTTGAAAGAAGGAAATGGGGAACAAGCAACCATCGAATCTACTGTTAAAGTACACTACCACGGTACTACTATAGATGGAAAAGTGTTTGATAGCTCTGTCGATAAAGATCAGCCTGCTACTTTTCCTCTAAAAAACCTAATTCAAGGTTGGCAAGAAGGTATCCCAATGATGAAAGTAGGTGCTAAATATAAGTTTTTTATTCCTGCTAATCTTGCCTACGGGGAAGATGCAAATCCTTCTATTGGTCCTAATCAAGCCTTGATTTTTGAAATAGAATTATTGGAAATCAAAGCTAATATTCTAAAAACAGATAAAGATAGACTCAGCTATAGCTACGGTTATGTTATTGCTCAGAGTTTAGGTCAAGCAAACCTTACACCTGAAGAAAAAAATACAGGAGCATTCATCGAAGGATGGGCAAAAGGATTTGAAGGAGGCAAAGCACAGATGGAAGCTTCTGACGCTGTCATCAAAGCAAGGTTTCAGAGTGGTATGCCCTCTCCAGACAAAGCTGCGGCACTAAAACTAATGTACAGTATTGGTTTCTCTTCTTCTGCTTCTATGGTAGAATTATTAACTGTCAAGTTAGCTGACTTTGATCTCAAACTAGTATCGAAAGGATTTGATGATGCACTTGAAAATGCAGAAGCATTACTCACGAAAGAACAAGTTAATCAAGCATTGCAACAATATTTTGAGCCAAAACAGCAAGCTGCTACGGCTCAAAAAGAAGAAAAAGAAGGCGGAGCTGGTAAAGAGAATGTAATAGCTGGTCAGAAGTTTCTAGCAGAAAATGCAAAAAAAGAAGGGGTTGTCACTCTCCCTAGTGGATTGCAATACATGGTACTCCAAGAAGGAACAGGAGAAAAACCTACTATCAATGATAAAGTAACCACACACTACCATGGTACGCTGATTGATGGAAGTATTTTTGATAGTTCGGTGGAGCGAGGTAGTCCCGCTACTTTCCCTGTTGGTGGTGTTATTCAGGGCTGGGTCGAAGGTTTACAGCTCATGAAAAAAGGAGCTAAATACCGTTTTTTCATCCCACATAATTTAGCTTATGGAATGCGTGCGATGGGACCAAAAATCCCTGCTGGATCTACTTTGATTTTTGATGTAGAATTATTAGAAATAACCAAATAAACTTAGAGCATATTTAAAATTATGTTTTTTGACAATATGAATACTCTTCCTTGTCCATTACTCTAGTAGTAATGGACAAGGAAGAGTAAATATGCCTATTTTTGTAGTATAAAATTAGAGCTTGTTTAAAATAACTTATCTATTTTGAAAGCCCAAAAGATTAAAACAATGGACAAATTTGATGGATTAGAGGTCTTTAGTGATGACTTATTTATTGATACTCCCGAGGGAGACGAAGCATGGCTTCGGGTTCGCTTTGAGATCAAAGAAATGCTAGGACTAGAAAAGCTACCTGACTTGCAAGGTATTTTATTCTCAATTGGCTTGCAAGAACTCGGACAATTAAAAGAAGAATTTACGAAAGAAGAACGACAGGACTTAATGCACATTGCGGTCTGTCGTCTGCTCAGCTATGATGGTTATTATGAGCTAGAAGGCTATGATGCTGATGATTGGCCACATTGGAGACAGGTTGCAGTACCTCCTAAAGGTAGGGTTGGACAAGAACTCCTCTTACGTCAAAAAATCATCCAATATATTGATCATATCAAAAACAGCTAATCATAATGACTCAAATAAAACAGCTACTACTCTTATTTTGTATCCTCTGTGGTATTGGTTGTAATACCACTCCATCCCCAGAAGACACCTCTGATGAACCAATAGTAGACACGACTCCTCGACAAAAAATAAAAATTTCTACTACCTATGGGGATATGGTTTTTGAATTATTTAATGAAACTCCATTACATAGAGATAATTTTATTCAATTAGCAAAGGATAACTTCTACGATAGCTTAATGTTTCATCGAGTTCAGAAAAACTTTATGATTCAAGGAGGAGACCCAACTTCTAGAGGAACCGTTAATCCTGAACAAGTACTTGGAGAAGGTAAATTAGACTACACTATTCCTCCTGAAATCAATAGTAAATTTGTCATGCGACAAGGTGCTTTAGTTGGTTTTCACGATGGGGTGGGTAGAAATCCTAGTAAAGCCTCAAATGGAGCTCAATTTATGGTCATACACGGACAACCACTAAAAGCTTATCAACTACAAGATATATCAGAAAAAAATAGTATGCAATATACCCCCGATCAAATTATGCTTTATGAGAGATATGGAGGCACCCCTATCATGGATGGAAAGTATACGATTTTTGGTCAACTGGTTAAAGGTCAACATGTACTCGATAAAATTGTCAATACAAAAACACTTCGCATGCAAGATTCTAAAATGCCTGACCGTCCTGTAGAAGATATTCGGATGCAAGTAGAAGTCTTAGGTCTTGCTAACGACTAAGAGTATATTTTTAGAATATTGACTGGATTTTATAAATAGACTTCACATATTTTTTTGTATTTTTAGCAGCTATTTTTATAAAAATTATATTTACAACAACCAAAACAAAGCGAACAAGAAGAGAATGAGTTGTATAATTTCATTGTTAAACCACAAAGGTGGGGTTGGTAAAACAACTTCTGCCATCAATATAGGAGCAGCATTTGTCCAATTAGGAAAATCTGTTCTACTAGTCGATCTTGATCCTCAAGCAAACTTAACCATTTCTTTAGGTATTCCTCGTCAGAAAATCACCATCTATGAAAACATGCGAGGAGAAGCAGAAGTAGCTCCTTATACTGTAAAAGAAGGCCTAGATGTAGTCACATCTAATCTAGATTTGTCTGGAGCAGAGATGGAATTGATCAATGAAGCAGGTCGAGAATTCATTTTAAGAGAACTTTTTGAACCATTAGCACACGATTATGATTATATTATCATTGACTGTCCTCCTTCATTAGGTCTATTGACACTAAATGCACTTACTGCTAGTAACTATGTAATGATACCAATGCAAACAGAATTTTTGGCATTACAGGGTATTGTCAAAATCAAACAAGTCGCAGATAAAGTTCGTTTCCGTCTGAATAAAAAATTGCAAATTGGAGGGGTTATTGCGACAATGTATGATCAGCGTAAGATTCTAAATAGAGAAGTTGTTGGTACCATCGAAAAATACTTTGGTGATAAAGTATTTCGCTCTAAAATTAGAAGTGCCGTTGCTCTAGCAGAAGCACCTTCGGTAGGCAAAGATATATTTGCTTATAACCCTAAAAGTAATGGTGCTAAAGATTATTTAGCCCTTGCAAAAGAAATTATTGAACGTTTAGAAACCATTCCTGCATAATATTATGGCTCAAAAGAAAAGTAAAAAATCTTTCTCTAGTAATCTAGATTCACTCTTTGGACAACGTCTTTTTGAAGACAATGCTCAGGATCAACCTGCCATGTTCGATGAGCCGATTAAGGAGACGAAAGAAAAGAAAAAGAGCCAAAAAAAGACAAAGAAGACAAAGTCTACTCCCAAAGCGAAAACCAAAAAGAAATCAACGCGTAAATCTTTTTCCAACAATCTAGAGCAGTTCTTCAAAGAGAGTCTAGATGGGATTATGGAAGGAGTCATTACAGACGTAAAGCGAAAAGATTTAGAAAAGAAGGGGAAGCGTGCTGTAGGATTAGATTTACTCATCAAACGTACAACTAAGGCTGGTTCAGAAGAAAAACAGGAACCAATCAAGCCTATGACTAAACGAGTCACTGTTGTACTAGATAGCTCTAAAATAGATACACTCAAAGAAATCGCTAAATCCCAAAAAAGACCACTCCGCAAGCTAATGGCGGAACTTGTCGAAGAGTTTTTGGATAAAGGAAATTAATAATAATTACAACAAAAAATCCATGAAACTAACGGTAGAAAATCTAGGAGTTATTCCAAAGGCTGAGGTCGATCTGACCAAAAGCCTTCTGTTGTTTTGTGGACATAACAATACAGGAAAAACTTACTTGACTTATTTTATATATGGAATAAATAACATCTACAATATATGGTCGTATGAAGAAAGTTTTGAACAATATATTTCAAGATATAGAAACATCACAGAAATTCAAATTAGTTTAAATACTTTTTGTAAAGAGTATACAAAGCAGGTAACAGAATTTTATTCAAGAAATATTTCATCTATATTACCAACATTGTTTGCATCCCACAACAACTTATTTGATAGTACTGCTGCTGATATTATAATCCGCAGCTCTGAGCTATACAATATTATTCTAAAACAATTAATTCAAGATTCTTACAAAACATTTGGTATAGAGGTAGGAATATCGAAGCAAATTAATAGTGATTTTTTACATATTACATTAATACATGAAAGTTCTAAAAACACTTTTATTGCACGTGGTGAAGAAGATGAAGAAGATATTATTGAATATATAATTAATAGGATATTCAATTCAATATTAACAAAAAACACCTTTATCATTCCTGCTGAAAGACAAGGAATAAGTATATTTGCAACAGAATTAACTCTTGATAAAAATAGATACTTGAGCCAACTACTAAAATCGTCAAGAAGTCATAGTGATGAACTTCTTGACTTTTCTAGAGAGAATATTAATAGGTACGCTACTCCAATTAGAGAAGTGTTAGATTTAGTCGCAGACTTAGATTCCTATTCAACTTTTGATTCCCCATATTCAGATTTAGCGGATGAGTTGGAATCTCAGATATTAAAAGGTTCTATAGCTATTAACAATAATGGGAAATTAGGTTATACACCTAACGGTATGACAAAGTCACTAGACATGCACACTACTTCATCAACTGTTAAATCTCTTTCGCTTCTTACCTTTTATCTAAGACATATAGCTCAAGAAGGAGATTTCATCATAATTGATGAACCAGAACTAAACTTACACCCAGATAATCAAGTAAAGATTGCCCGTTTTATAGCACGATTGGTTAATGAGGGCTTTAAGTTACTTGTTAATACTCATAGCGATTATATTATTAGAGAACTAAACAACTTAATTATTCTGCAATCTGGAAAAGAACAAAATAAAGAAGAATTTGATCGGCTTATGTCCGAATATAGTGAAGAGTATAACGATAATCAATTATTAAAAAAAGAAGATGTAGGAGTATATTTATTCCAAAACCACCAAGGAGAAGTTAATGTAGATAAAATAAACGTAGAAGCAGATGGTTTTGAAATTGACACAATTGATCAAGTACTTATCCAACAAAATCAAAGAATGGGAGATATTTACAATAGTCTTTTCTAATCTTTCAAAATCTACCTTGTATGCCAGAATCTATTTTATCCATCATTGAGGAAATTTTAGTTGATGATTTCAAGGAATCTGAGACTGGAGGATGTTACGAATTAAAAGAGAATAAAAAAAAAGACTACCCCATAACTAAAGTAAAAAAAGAAGGAAAATTGCTAGTTTACTCTTTTGACAAAGATGGATTTAGTTTATTTCCTTATTTTAAAGGAGTTAAGCCTATTAATAAGTGTTGTGATTATGTTTTTTTTTATTTGAGAAATAAAATACTTTGGGTATTTACTTGTGAACTAAAAAGTGGAAGTACACAAGATGCGACTAAAAAATTATACAACTCAAATATATTCATATCGTATGTAATGAAATCATTAGAAGCTTATTGCATCGTTAACAATAAAATTGTTAATAATAATATATTATCTAATATTGAGATGCGAAGCTTAATTCTATCGACTAAGAAAAAACATCTCACACCACTCCCTACGAATCCTAGAAAAGCAAAGTATCCTACAAATAATAAGTTCAAATTTAAATATTTAAATTTGCAAACAGGTACAGATATTCAATTAAATACATTGTGTTTTATGTAGAAATATTTCTATTCGTGATAAACTCTAATACCTACAAAAAAGAATGATTTTTTTGTAGGTATTTTTTATGCCTAATGGAACCAAAATAGTATTAATTCCATTATAGATAGTAATACTACTAAATACATTCCTTATATCACTAAAAATAAATCAAATGGCTGGCGAAGGTGTGATGTCCCATGCGATACAATCGCTCAGAATGAATCGTCGAAAACGTACTAATAGTTTTTCGAAAGAAAATAGAGATTTAGAACACAATGCTTATAGCCAACCTATTGTGCTGCAAAAAGCTTCTTCTGATAAAAGAAATGAAATTGAAGCTCGAACTATAGCCCTAAGACATAAAGAAAATATAAGATTAGTCCTCTCTCTCCTATTCTTAGCCGTATTGGTTGTTAGTGGATTAATCTGGTTAATCTAAGAGCATTGATTCAAATAAAATATTCGTTCTCCTTCTGAATATACAATTAAAAGCCCTTTCTACCTTTTTGGTAGAAAGGCTTTTTGATTAGAAATTATTCGTACTTTCTATGAACTGTATCAATTTTTTGTAATAAGTAATTCCTCCTATTTCCCATAGATCCTTATGCCCTCCATTAGGAATCTCCCAAAACTGTTTCTGTGTTGTTTTCAATGCTTGATAGTTCCGTTTCCCTTGTGCTATCAATATACTTTCATCTATCGTACCATGCACCAATAACATTGGCTGATCAATTCGCTTACAGTTTTCATATATTTCTACCTCCTTGGGATCAAAATCAGCTAACTGCCCTGCTCTACCAATACAATACTGAATCAACGGACGGTAGCTGACTTTTATAGAACGATGAAAATAATGCTGTACGGTATCCGTAAAATCAGACATAGCACTCTCTATAATTCCAAACTGAAGTCTTGCATCATTGACTAAAGTTTGAATAGCAATAGCACCTCCTAATGATTTGCCGATAATACCAATATGATCGTACCCCAGCAATTGATGATTAATAGCATAATCTATCCATTGTTGAACATCCTTACGCTCCTTAACACCAAAAGTACAATACTGGCCCTCACTCCTACCATGTGCCCTTAAATCCAATGCTAATGTGCTGTATCCTGCTTCTGCAAAGATTGCACTCATACCGTAATAAATCTCCTTTTGTGAGCGAATACCATGTAGTAATAAAACTAACCCTTGTGTCTCTGTCTTCAATGAAGGACTATAGTATGCTTGTAGTAGATGTCCATCAAAACTTTCTATCTCTACTATTTCATATTTTCCATAGGGTATTTTTTTATTCTCTTTGTGAATACTAACGATTCGTTTAGGTAGGTAATAATAGATTAGCCCCAGTAGCAATCCAAAAAAAATAAATATAAAGAGCATTTTCTAAAGCTTGACGAAATGATAAATTAACTTATTGCTAGTCAAGTAAAAAACACGTTCATTAGGAAATTCTATTTTTAGATTATTTTCATCAAATGGCCCATTGTCAGAGGTCAGTGAAAGAGAAGTCCCATCCTCTGCCACTTCCCAAGTACCCGTTTGTTTGGACCATTCTTGATTCGAAGTAAGCATCAATTGTGTTTCTACAATACCATCCTCTTTAAAGATCATCGCCGCATTTTTGAGCAAATAATTACGTTTACCCTTTAGATAACGTTGTAACTCTCCTGCGTTCTTGAGCCTCCACTCTCCTACCAAAACTTCATTGTAATCTATTTTTTGATTATTACCACAAGAGGTCATAAATAGTAGCAGGAATAGAGTAAAAACAAGTGTCAAAGTAGCTTTCATACGATGTTATGATTTGGAATAAATAAACAAAAAAACCAACAAGTGATTTGGTCACTTGTTGGTTTTCAAGATACAAAGAAGTTTTTATACTCCTTGTTCTAGTTTTGCTAAATTTTCGTGGAGACGACTCAAATAACGCTTTTCAAGATAATAATCTAATATTTTTTTGAGGTTTGTTTTTTCTGCTTCGCCCTTGTCTGTGTAGTTCTCCAATAAGGGTTGAATTTTTTCTTCTAGACTTGCTTCTCTAGCTGCTACTTCTTTTTGGATCTGCTCGTACTTGGTAGCATCAAAATCGAACTGCAATTCCATCACAGCTTCATTTACTTCCATCATTTCCATCAGAAAAGCAGGTGACATTTTATTCTTGGCAGCATCCCCTAAAAGCCCTTTCTGCTCCAAGATATACTTCAATCGTTTTTTACTGTCAGACAAAACTTTGTATGCCTCATTATTTTTGGTAGACAAGGCTAGAATCTCTTCTTGTTTCTCTTCTGTATCTAGTGTATAGAAGTCAGGGTGAAACTCTTTACTTTTTTGTAAAAACTTTCGTCTTAGAGCTCCCTCATCTAGCACAAAACAGACTGGCAAATCATAAAAATCAAAATAATCCATTATTCAAATCCATTTACACCATTAACAGTTGTGTACTTAAATTGTACTTTTTTCTCTGGGTAGATGTGCTTGAAAGCAGACTGAACCATTAGGGTTGCTTCATGAAATCCACATAAAATTAGTTTCAATTTACCTGGATAAGTATTGATATCACCAATCGCATAGATTCCTGGTATATTGGTACTATAATCAAACGTATCTACTACCACAGCACTCTTCTCTACATTGAGTCCCCATTCTGCAATAGGCCCCAACTTAGGACTTAGTCCAAATAATGGGATAAAGTGGTCTGCAGTCTTCGTACTTTCTCCTTCTACTTTATGTTTGATAACCACTTCATTTAGTTTGTCATCACCATTTAGTCCGACTACCTGAGCTTCAGTCACCAAGTTAATTTTACCAGAAGCTGCTAATTGCTCTACTTTCTCTACAGAATCTAATGCCCCTCTAAAGCCTTTGCGACGATGTACTAAGCTGACTTCAGAAGCCACATCCGCCAAGAAAATCGTCCAATCTAGTGCAGAATCGCCCCCACCTGCAATTACAATCTTTTTATCTCTGTAAAATTCTGGTTCTTTGATAATATACTCTACGCCTCTATCTTCGAAGTCTGTAATATTTCCAATAGGTGGTTTTCTCGGCTCAAAACATCCTAACCCACCTGCTATGGTGATTACAGGAGCCGCATGCTTTGTTCCCCTACTAGTAGTCACACAGAATCTTCCATCTTCTAGCTTTTCTATCTGCTCGGCTCTTTCTCCCAAGGTAAAACCTGGCTTGAAAGGTTCTATCTGCTCCATCAAATTATCTACTAATTCTCCAGCCAATACACTTGGATATCCCGGTATATCATAAATAGGTTTCTTAGGATAAATTTCCGTTAACTGACCTCCAGGTTGTGGCAACGAGTCAATCAAATGACATTTAAGCTTGAGTAATCCTGCTTCAAAAACCGTAAACAGTCCACAAGGACCTGCTCCTATTATAATTATATCTGTTTCTATCATTATTATTTATTTCTATTAGCGACTATTACAACTGACAATCGCTATTCAATTCCTTCAAAAAAACCTTCCTCCCTGAGCTGATTCACCCACTTTTCGAGTCGCTCATCTGTTTGTTCGGGTTGATTATCTTCATCTATAGCTAAGCCCAAAAAACAGCCCTTTTCCTTTTCTGCTTTTGAGCTGGTGTATTCGTAGCCTTCTGTAGACCATTTGCCAAATATCTCCCCTCCATTTTCTTCTACTACAGCACCAATAATTCCAACACCATCAATAAAATATTCATCGTAGCCTTCTTGATCTCCTAGACCGAATAATGCTATTTTTTTATTCGTAAAGTCTACTTGTTTGAAATCATTGTCATAAAACTCTTCCCAATCGCTCTGCAATTCGCCATCATACCAAGTAGACAATCCTAATATATAATGGTCATAGGCACCAAAATCAACGGCATTAGTACCAAAGACATTAATACTATCTACTCCTATCCCTCTTTCTCCTAGCAAATCTAATAATACGGTGACAATTTCTTCTGTCATTCCTGTATCTGACCCCCAAAAAAGACCAATTTTATTCATCTTTCTACTTAATTTTAGGCAAATGTCGTAATAATATTTGAAATCTGTTACATGATTCCCTTTATATTAATTAGATTCAATCTAAATGGTTGACTATAATGCAAAAAAAGACCAATTCTTATGAAAGAATTGGTCTTTTTTTGAGCGTGCTCTTATCTTCTACTATAAGAGTTACATTTGCTCATTAGGCAAACGCTCTACTAGTATATGATTATCTTTTTGCAAAATAATGGTATAGCGATTATCGTTCTCTGGTGGAGGAAATGAGATAGAGTAATTTTCAGCAATTCGCATATTATTCTGTCGTAGAATAATTTTATTGCTTCGATCTTTGATCGAAATATTTACTCCTTCTATCACCTCTGGACTTTTAAAATAGATTCTATTGTTTGCTCCATCCAATTCTATCGTCACACTATTTAGTGCATTTGTTTCGTCAGCCATACTAGTAGCGACTATGGCAGGAGAAGCAGTGGTGACAACTGCTATCTTATTTTGTGCTATTCCTATCCATGCAAAAAGCATAAAGAAAGCTATGATGATTGATTTATTCATGGTATTATTTTTTGTTTTTATTTAGGTATATTCCAAATCTGTTCCAAAAAACAATTCCAAACTTTTTTTTATTCAAAAAATTACTACTTATCCTCTTGTTTCATTTATAATTCCTCTTAAATCAGGAATAATTCTTTCTTCTAATTCTTTCATAAACAAGCTTAAGTCTCCTCCTATATTACCATATTCTTTTCCTCCACAGTAATAAATAGAACCATCCATCCCTTCTTCTAAATTAGGCGTACGATAAGCGATATATTTAGTAGTTCCACCCGTACAACTCACCTCCTTTTTAGATATTTTTTTCTTAAAAACAATACGATGGTTCAATAACAAATTCTGTATCGTATCAAACACCATCGGAGGAGCATTCAAAGTAGTATCTACTAAAATATCTCCATAACTGTTTACAATCAAATGAATAGTATCTCCACTTACGGTAATTTCATAACTGCGATGAAAAGGGGGCGGTACAGAAGAATCTGTAAATCCTAACTCAAAGTGATTCATTTTTTTCATCTCCATTTGTTGTTTTTTGCTCATCTTAGATACACAAGCCTGCAAGGCAAGCAATACGATTAATACAGCAGCAATCGTAACGATATATTTCATATTATTTTTCTTTTTGCTTTTTCCCCAATTGTTGTGGTGCTTGCTCAAACATCCATCCATTGCCCCCACTGCCAAAGACATAGGTCAGCATGATTTCGTGATTGGTACCCAACTGAGGGGAAAGTTCGTTCAATGGTATGCTAAAGGCATATCCTACCCGAAATCGTTTCTTAATCTGGACACTAATATCGGCAATAGCAGTTCCGTCAGTCGAAGCCCCTAACCCAATTCCTAACGTCTGTTTCCACATATAACGTATATTCAAGTGGACATTCAACGGACTTGTTGGGGCATATTTGACCCACATACTTGGCATCAATAGATGTTTAGATTGTTCCTTTAGTGATTTTTTGGTGGCTCCTTGCGAAGCATCTCTCAATTCAATTTTAGCTCCTGCATTCAGATAAAAATGAGCAATTCGTTGTATCGCTGAGAGTGCATTATCTGATTCAAATTTGACTTTCATCGAAATCAGTTGAGGTACTGCTATTCCAACAAAATATTGGTCATTATAATAAAAAACACCTAAACCAGCATCTGGTAATATTTGACTACCCGTATTATTAATTATCAAAGCGTCATTCGCATCATTATATCGTAATTTGTCTCCTTGCAAACGATATTGATTAGCAGACAGAGACAACCCTATCGAAAGTCGATTTCGTTTCTCTTGCTTATTTTTTTCAGACTTAAACTGTAAGTGATAAGCATACTGCAAAGAAATCCCAGTAAAAGAAGTTGGTCCAGTTTGGTCATGCATAATACCTCCTCCAAAAGCCATATTATACTTTGGAGAAAAGTGTCTAAAATTTAGATTGGCCGTAATAGGATTCCCCTGCATTTCCGCCCATTGATGACGGTAAGCTGCTGTTACGGCTGTAATATCTTCCCAACCTGTCATTGCTGGATTAAGCAATGTAGGGCTATGAAAGTATTCACTTAATATAGGCAACTGTTGAGCTTCCGCTCTATTCATGATATTACCAAGTAATATCACTACAAAAATATAGCTAATTAGTCTCATTTCAATTTAATTCTACATCCTAAGAATCGGTTTACAATCTTATTTCCCCTATTCTCTTAATATGGTCACATCTCCTTTTACGATCCCCCAAGGCCCTCCTACATCTAGGACATAATAATAGGTCCCTGCAGGCAATGGTGCCCCACTAAAATTACCTTCCCAGTCATTTTGATAACTAGAAGCAGAGTAAACTACATCTCCCCATCTATTGATGATTTTAACACTATTTCTAGGGAACAATTGAATATTTTTAATTTCCCAAGTATCATTAAATCCATCATTATTTGGTGTCAATACATTCGGAATGAACAACACCTGCTGAATATCTTCTTTGACCTCCACCAATACAGACGCTGTATCAACACAACCATCCAAACTTTCGATTTCTACTTCATAGCGAGTAGTTTGGGCGGGACTAGCCGTAGTTGTACTACAAATGGCACAGCTCAATGCGGTATCGGGGAGCCAATTATAAAAATCACCTCCTGAAGCAGATAGATTTGCAGCAGTTCCTGCTATAATAATAGTATCTGAAAAAGCTTGAGCATCTACACCCTGTTTTACTTCTAATACAGCAGTATCGCTCTGACTCCCACAATCTACGTAACTACCAGTTACCCAAACAGGTACATTGCCTACTCTAAAGTTATTATTGATATAGGTATCGGAACTCCCTGACTGCACTAAAAGTGAATCAACATAAAAATCATAATTGGTAAATGAATTGCCAGTATTGCTAGCTGTCAAAGTTACCATCTCGTTGGAACAGATAGGATTGGGAGCTACAACCAAATCTGTTTCGGGTGCGGTTTCCGTCAGGGCAAAAGGATTAGGACTAAAATCATTGATTGGATTACTCGTTGCTATACTCAATCCATAAATAGCACTAGTAGTAGCGGTTGTATTACTAGCCTTATCCCAAATATTAATCTGCTGCCATTTCGAAATACTATTAAAAGTACCATCTTGTGTAGGATCATAATACACTCCCAATCGAGCAGCTGTACTGCCTTGGTTTTGACTAATCCGATGATAATATACTGGATTAATTAAACAAATATCAAATGCTTTCATGGCTCTATCCCAACCTTCATTGGTGGCATCTATATTCGCCAAACGAACCTTGTAGGCATTAGCTGCATTGTCATCAGGGGTAATCTCTACGGGACGAAAACGAGGTGTTCCTAGATTACTTCCCACAGGGTAAAAGTAGGGAGCGGTATTAGCCGTGTGCCGTTCTAATCCTCCATCTCCTAAGGCACTGACCATTCCCCAGTTGTTGGTAATGGCATTTTGAGTGTGGCTTACCGATTGCAAATCGGTATTAAAGACTTCTACAGTATGGGTATCCACATTCATTTCTCGGTCATTAAGACGCAAAAAACCATCTACATGCACATTTACTGTTGCAAATTTAGTCCCTGTATTTTCTAACCTCAAGTCATAAAACTGCGTTATAGAAGTCCCTTTAATTGTTTGATTGTCTCCGCTCAAAAATACAATTCCCTCACCTCTACTAACAAAAGCAGTATTATTAGCATGATGTTCCCAATCTCCAAAACAATAAATTTCATGACTATTATCAAACGTCCCTCCATTATCATTCACTACATCTCCTTGTACGGAAACAAAAGCATTTGATTTAACAGAAATTAAAGCCCCTTGATTACTCAATGCTTGTCCATATAGACTCATTGCACTTAACAGGCTTAGCGTTCCACTCAAAATTATTTTTTTCATATTGCTAGTTTAAACATTGAATTCTACATTTCTTCTTTAGTAGAATAAGCCTTCAAAACTACTATTTTTTTAGGATAAAAAAGAGGTGAACAATTAGTCTTTATAACAAAAAATATCCAAATTCTAAGAGGCTACCTACCTCTCTGTATTCCTCTAAAATAAAAAAGCCAATAAGCGATGATTGCTTATTGGCTTCTCTGTAGAGAATCTATTGATTGTTCTCTTCTAGTTTTCTTTTTTCTTAACCGTTACTTTCTTTTTCAATTCAGCCCCATTCTCGTCTGTTAATTGGAAAGTGTAAGTACCATCTTCTAATGAATTTACATTTAGTGCACGATAGTTTTCACCATCTTCTACCTTGAGAACTCTGTGTGCTGCTAATTCGTATCCTTCTTCATCAAACATTTTCATAGTCAGTTCTTTCTGCTCTTCTGATTTCAACGAGAAGACAAATACATCATCGTTAACTTCTTCTTGAGCTACCATTTCTATGTTTAATACTTGTGCTACTTTTTCAGCAGCCATAAGAGAGGTATATATAGTTTCTATTACTTGTTGGTCATCATCATTTTCCATTAACAAAATAACGGCTACCATTTTTTTAGGTGCTGCTTCTGCTTTGTTAGAAAATAGTGCTAGTGATAATGCTAAGATTAGTATTGTAGTAAAGATTTTCATAGCAATTAATTTTAAAGTGTGTATGATTGATTACCTTACAAATATAAACGTTGTTTTTACAAATCACAATATTTTGGCAAATAAAAACGAATTTTATTAAATAAAAATAACTCAAACAGCAAATTTTATTCTTAAAAGAAGCTAATAGACCAATTTTATATGACCAAAATAGTCCAAAAACTGCTACTCCCCTTCTCCTATTGCTATATTCTGGGTTCTAAATGCTATCAAAAACTACATGATTGGAATATATTGCCTCAAAAAGAATTTGATCTCCCTGTCCTAAATATAGGCAACTTGGCGATGGGCGGTACAGGAAAAACACCCCATGTCATCTGGATAGCAGAATATTTGACTAGTATTCACCTCCCCATAGGAATCGTTAGTCGAGGATACAACCGAAAATCTACCGAAGTACTGTTCGTGCAGTCTACTAGTAATGCCAACATCGTTGGAGATGAACCTTTATTATTCCGACAGAAACTACCAACTACAACTATAGTAGTCGCTCATAAACGCAGCCAAGGAATAGAAAAAATACGTCATCAATTCCCTCAAACAAAAGTGATCTTACTAGACGATGGCCTCCAACACTGGGGAATTATTGCTAGTACACCTATTCTTCTAACAACCTTTGCCCAACCTTTTTTTGAAGATGCTGTAGTCCCTGCGGGCTATTTGAGAGCCCCCCAATCAGATTACAAAAAAGCCAAAGCTATTATTATTACTAAATGTCCTCAGAACATGACTATTGCTCAAAAACAATATTTCGAGCAAAAAATCAACCTACTCCCTCATCAACAACTCTTTTTTTCTTCTTACCATTATCTAGATTGTTATGAATGGCAAACGCCAACAGTTCGTATACCATGGTATCAAATGACGATACAGCCCTTATTGGTCGTGACGGCTATCGCCAATACTCAATATCTAGAAGATTATTTAGCTGCTCAAAATGCTATCACTTCTTATCAACGTTTTTCAGATCATCATTACTTTAGCCAACAAGATATAGATGCTATTGCTTTGCAAGCAACTGGAAAGATTATCCTAACAACAGAAAAAGATGCGACTCGATTACAATTACATCAAGATTACATACAATCTTTGGGACTAAAAGTATATTGTCTTCCACTGGAAGTCCATTTTTTATTTGAAGCAGAAGACACCTTCAAACAGTTTTTGAGAGAAGAAATTAAAGTTTAAGTTATTCCTCAAAAAGAGTTACATTTTTATTCCAGTATTGAGCTGCTAGTTCTCTGGAGTATTCTATCAAATCATCCCTAGGTGTCACAATAATGGAATCCACTAATTTCCGTTTCTCTGTTTCTTTAGTAAATTTATAAACATAAGCTTGTCCTTGATTCTGTTGAGGATAATATTCCAGCTCTGCCAAAGGGTAATAAGTAGACCCCTCAATCTTCCAGAGATAACCAGTATAACTATCATCACTGATATCATAATCAAGGCTGTGATAATAATTTGATTTTAAACAAAGGCGTTCAGGTTCATGCCATCCACCATAATACTCTAGGTATTCTTCTCCTAAAAAATCATAAGATTCAGTTTCTGAATT